>CALQIT020000022.1 GCA_943330705.2 Streptomyces griseus | reverse complement strand
TGGCGTCCTCTAAATACTTTTCATGATTTTGCGGAATATTCCAATCAATAGCTTGATCCGGATTCCACTGGGCATTGGCTGCTTGGTTGTAAAGCTCAGTGATATTATCACTCCAAACATCCACTTTCTGATCCAGCCGAAAATAAAATGAGGGGCCGCCGGCTTCGACTTTCGCCCCTCGGGCAGCCAGCCCCCAGGAAGCATTGGCTTTTTCTTTGACAGCCTCATGGACCGTCGGATCAAGCCCACCTGTTGACGGCAAATCCGTCCATCGTACAGAATCCGCCGCTCTGCGAAGGACGAAGGCTGATTCCTGTTCTCCGACAATTGAAGTACGAAAGCCATGGCCTTGAACTCGGCACCAGGCTGCTAGTTGTGTGGTCCACTGGGGCACCTGACCGGTGACCTCGAGCTCGCTACCGATAGGAATCTGCTGCAATCCGTATTTGAGCAGAAGGTGCGCGCCCATATCAAAACCTAGGTTTTCAAGATCGATTTTTTTCAAGAAGGGTTCCATCAGTTGCGTAAAATTGTTCACTGTCGATGGCTCTTTCTAGTTGAGAAAAGCCACTTTCCCGACCGGCTCGCCATTCCTTTAGGCCTTCTAGCTCGAGCAAGGGGCGAACTTCAGGGTTGCTCCACTTCATATCTAGTAAAATCTGTGAAAATCGCTTTGTCGTTTCTGCGTCGGTAGCGGCAGAAATTGTAAAGATACAATGATCAAATGGGTTAGTTCGGCAAAGGATTCTGGTTTCACCTGACGGCAAGGTGCCTTCGCTGGCAAAGGCTTGGTAGTTGCTGTCAATCATCCACGCCGCTTCAACTTCGCCATTGATTAAGGCCACTGCGGCGTCTCGTTCGCCTCCAATATGATCGCCGTGTTTGCCCACTAGTAAATCAAAGTTTCGTGCTTGAAAGTCTAACTGACCATTCGGTTTATCGGTTAATCCCGATTGCCGTAGAAAATCCAGCGGAATCAGTCTTGCTTGTGGTGAGTCCACGGCGCCAAAGCCGATGGTTCGACCGCGAAGTTGGGTGGTGGATTGTAACGGCGAACTATTTTTAACCACCAAGACCGAAGACAAATCTTGATCTGAATCTCGCATCGGTCCAATTCCAAGGTTTATTCCTTGGGCACGTGCCATGCGCTGGGAGCGCAAATGCGCCAGCGGCGAGTTCCAGGCCGCATCAATCGTTCCGCCGAGCAAGGCTTCAACTTGAGTCTCGTAGTTTGAAAACAAGATATAATCAAAATTGAATTCGTGCCGCAGGAAATACTCCCTGAAGCCTTCCCAAATGGTAACAACTTTTGGCGCGTAGGCGACCGCTCCAAGGGTGAATGTTTTTTTAGTCATGGAATTTCCCTCAACCGAAAACTGGCATGCCACAAACGGCTTTGCCGATAAAGTCATAGAGAACGTCCGAAGTCGGCGCCATGATAAAAGAGGCCCTGGCGTCTCGGAAGTTGCGCTCAATACCTAGATCTTTACGAAAGGCAGCTCCTCCGCAAACCCGCAGTGCTGTTTCTGTTACCTCAAGAGCGGCCTCGGCGGATGCTGCTTTGACCTGCATAACCCTAAGCATCGCGTCGGGGCGATTTTCAGCCAAAGCCCTAACCGTATCGTCACGCAAGGTCCGCGTGCAGTCGGCAGTAATGCGGGCCCGGGCAATATAGGCACGGATGGTCGGAAGATCTGCCAACGGTGCTTGCAGGTGATCGAATTTTTGACCAGTAACATGCTGAATCGATGCTGCCAATGCGGCTTCCATGAGGCCCAACGAACAAGAGGCATTCAAGGTACAAAAAATCGGTAGAACAGTGCCAATCATAACGTCAAATCCATTGCCGTCCGTTCCAAGCATTGCTGAATCTGGAAGATTCATTTCCACAGCAGCCATGGGCGCCGAAGCATTTCCACGCAGCCCAAGGCCGTCAAAGGATTTTGGCATTGTGATGCCCGGAGTTCCTTTTCTTACCAACCACATTGTGGACGCTCCGCTCCCTTCGCTTGGCTTTGAAGTCCAAATGTAAGAGTCTGCTTCAAGTGCCGAGGTCACCATACTTTTTGAGCTGTTAATAACAAACTGCTGTTGCTGCCGGCGCGCAGTGCCCACTGGGGCCCAAAAGTGGCTGCGTGAGCCCGTTTCAGACCAAGCCAAAGTTGTTAAATGATGGCCTGCCGCAATTTCTTTGCGCAGAGTTTCTGTTCCAAGATTTTCAATAATCGCTGTGCCGCAATAGTGCATGGTCAACACCATCGCCGTGGACGGGCAGTGGGTTGCGATGCTTTCAATAACCTTTGCTGCGTCGCCAAGATTGCCACCAAGGCCGCCAACTTCTTTTGAACTTAGAAGCCCCAATATCCCAGCCTGACCAAGGGCATTTATAGCCGCGCGGGGAAAGCTTCCATTCTGATCAATCGCCAAAGCCGAAGGGGCAATTATGTCGCTGATAATGGATTGCAGCTTTTCTAAATTCGCCATTTTTTAATTCCTTTGCTAGAAGTAAATAGAGTTCCCAATGACTGCTATCAGGATCAGTCGTCTTTGGCAGCAAAATTGTTTTTAAAGATATTAAAATGATTTTTTAGTGGGACTGAAATCCATGGCCGAAAAAGCTATATGTTAAGTTCTTTCTTTATCAGATCGCGCACCTTTTCTGGGACACAATCCTCCCATTTTGGGTCTCTTTTTCGAATCAAGTCCCGAACCTGGTCCGAATGCAGGTAGACGTTAATTTCATCACAACCTGCAATGTCGTCAATTTGTCCCTGGTGCTGAAAGTGGTGATAGATTTGGGCTACCGATGGTGCCGGATTAAAAGTTTTGGAGGTCGTACAGGAGGTCTCGGTTTTGTTTGGATAAACAAAGATCTTGGTGGTCGAATCCAAAAGCTTTCCAAGGCCTTCAAGTAGTCCGCCGTCTAAGTCTGTGTAATGTTCTTCATCAAACAAGCCACCGAGGTGGTAGGCACCAACAATCAAAGCAATTGGCGCCGACGTGTATGAACGCAAAAAACGTTTTAGTTTATAGTAAAGGAAAAACTTAGAAACTAAAACATAGTGACCAAGCAGACACAGTGATTTAACCCGTGCTAAAAATTCTTCTTCATCAATTTTTTCTGAAGGTTCTGCCTGGTACATACTGAGCTCAAACAAAGTCATTGGTTCAATCTGAAAAGTTTTTTTGAAATGCTTTTCGCCGTAGTCTAGAACTTCAATATGAGTTTTTGTAACTGGGCGAAAAAGACCACGCTGAACCAACAGAGGTTTGTTAAAAAGGGTATCGGAGATATCGACAATCTTTTCATCTGGTGAAAAGAGAATGGACTCAGTCAGCCCGCGGCGAACAAGTTCCAGGCCGATCAGGTTGTTGTGAAGGTGGGCCAAGTCAGGTCCTGATATCCGCACAAAGTCGATTGCCACTTGCCCCGCTTTTAAGTTTTCCATCAACGAGCCAATTAATTTTTTGTGATCCTGAGTGTCGTTGAAGGCCGCGTAAACAAGATTGGTGCCCAGAATTCCTAAAACTTCTTGCTGTTGCAGACGGTACTTGTCAAGAATTCGGACGTGCATGACGATGTCATTGGCTTCGCCCTGGGGGTGAGCTTGAAAGCGTATGCCAAGCCAACCGTGACTATATTTCTTTTTCTGGTCACCGGTTGCGACTGTGTCGGCAAAGGCGAAGAACTTAGTACTTGCGCCACGGACGGAATCCAGCCGTCGGCGTAACAGCTGAAACTCTTTATCGAGCATTTTATCTAGCCTTGATTCGCAAACATAGCGGCCCGATTTTTCTTTGCCATAGATTTCATCGCTAAAGATCATATCATAGGCAGACATCGTTTTGGCGATAGTTTGCGAAGCTTTTCCTGCTAGAAAAAAACAGCGTGCGACCTCTTGTCCTGCGCCAATTTCAGCAAACGTGCCGTAAATCATTGGGTCTATATTTACACTGAGGGCCTTATCTAGGGTGGTTTGCGTCCGTTGCACGAGAAGCTTCCTCATTCGTTTGGTGTTCAGTTTTGACCCAGCCGGTAATGGCAAGACTCATTGCTTTTTCGATCGGCACGTCAACTTTCTGGATCGAGGATTTTGGCATCAGAAAGGTGTATCCACCCAAAGCGTAAGAAAATGGTACGTAGACGGCGACTTTTCCTTCGGTTATTGGGCCCAGCGATAAGTCATTGAAGGTATCCCGAGTAACCAGTCCGATCATTCGAGCTTCGCCGATCTGAACCAAGACGACGCTTTTAAGATCCTTTTCGTCTTTTCTAGAAAAAAGATTCATTAAATCGCGCAAGGGTGAATAGATTGCTTTTACAAAAGGAATGCGGTTTAGGCGCTGTTCAAATAGTTTTAACAAACGTTGGGTGACATAGGTGTTCAGGATCAAACCGAAAATAAAAATGCTAATCAAGGTAAGGCTTAAACCCAAGCCCGGGATATAGGTTTCCTGCAAGAAGTAGCGAAGAAATGTTCCCAGCATATTTTCTAAAATGACCACGGCTTGATAGACGATATAGATGGTCAGGGCGATGGGTATAAGTGTTACCAGCCCACGGAAAAAGATTCTGCTAAACGTTTGCATACCCAACCTTTTCAAAGCGAATATCGTCTTAAGACAAGCATATTCCCTATGTGAGACAAAGGGTATGTTGTTGTGAGATTATGTCGAACTACCCCTACAACTCCCAGACTTTCTGCCGATAAAGACGTTAGTCCAGGGGGCAATTGATGCAGCTGAGGATTTTGGGTTTTACATTTATTTTGATCATCAGTGGTTCAGCTGCCGTGGCCCAGGATTTTGTTCCTGGAGAGGTGATCGTGAAATTAAAAGGCCGCTCGTCATCAGCGGGGGCTCGTAATTTTATGGGTAAAATATCGGGAAAAATGAATTTGAAGTCGTCTTATCCTGGGATGAATATGCATCATTTTTCTTTGAAGGGTAAATCGGTCGAAGCCTCAATTGAGGAACTCAAACAAGATCCTGACGTTGAATATGCAGAACCGAACTATATATTGCGAAAAGAAGAAGTTGAAAAAGGCAATCAACTGCTAAGTCTAAGTGATGTGCAAGCCGTAACTGCCAGCGCGGTTTCAACTTATTCGCAGTCGAGTTCAAATACCCAAACGTCCCAAGCCTGGACTGTAATGAAAACGCTGGCCACCTATACCGAGACCCCAATTGTCGCCATCATCGACACTGGAGTTGCGTATAATCATAAGGTATTTACGGATACCGGTGCGATGTGGGTCAATCCCGGGGAAATTGCAAACAACGGACTTGATGATGACGGCAATGGATACGTGGATGATGTTCACGGGTATAATTTTCATGCGCGTGTTGCGGACCCGATGGACGACGATGACCACGGAACTCATGTGGCCGGAATCATTCTTGGCGTCGGGCAAGATATTTTTTCTACAACAATTCAGCCCGCAAAAATTCGTATTATGGCCTTAAAATTCCTTGGTGCTGATGGCTCTGGTTCAACATCGAATGCGGTTGCTGCGATTTACTACGCCGTTAACAACGGCGCCCAGGTTATCAATAACTCTTGGGGTGGCGGAAGCTACAGTCAGGCCTTGCTTGATGCGCTGACTTTTGCTTACGAGCACAAAGTATTGTCTGTTGCCGCGGCCGGAAATTCTGCCAAAAATAACGATGCATCGGCAATGTATCCGGCGAACTACGCCATTCCTGGTCTAATTTCTATTGCGGCAACCACAGACTATGATTCCCTTGCGAGCTTCTCAAATTACGGAAAAACAACTGTGCACATGGGGGCTCCCGGCGTTTCTATCTTAAGCACGGTGCCATCGCTAACGGCTCCGTATAATTCTTTTCGTTACATGTCGGGAACGAGCATGGCGGCCCCTTATATTTCAGGTATGGCTGCATTGATGATTCGCGAAGCACCTAAGCTGACAGGATTTCAGGTTAAAAATCTATTGGTAAATTCGGGCGTGGTGATTACCAGTCTTGTAACGAAAACCACAAGTGGTGGCCGTGTTGATGCTTATGAGGCCATCTTGAAAGCCAAAGCGGAAGTCTCCACTGCAAGTTATCAGCCCGCCTACGTTGCAGAAGGTTCGGCGGATCGCACGGTCGCGTCGTCACAAATGAAATCAGGAGGCTGTGGTTCAATTACATCTGTGTTAATAACCGGCGGAGGGGCTGGCGCTGGCGGCGGCGAAACCTCAGGATTGGCCTTGCTTGTGGCATTTAGTTTGTTGCCGATGATTGTTTGGTACTCTATCAAGAAACGCGGCGGCGAGAAGAGCCAACGTAAACATGATCGATTCGTAATGAACTCTGATATTCGGGTTGTGGTTGGTGGACGTGAACTGCACGGAGCCATGAAAACAATTTCAATGGGTGGAATCTCGTTCATGGCCGATGAAATGCTGGAAAAAGGTGGAGTGGTCACCTTACAAATCGCAAGTCCGGATGGCAAAGAACAGGTTCAGGTTCAAGGTCATGTGGTCTGGAGCGACGCGAATAACGCCTACGGAGTTCAGTTTGACGAAGCCAAAGATAATGCTCTTAGCTCAATCCAAAAATGGACACGTGGCTTGGCGAAAGCCAGTTAGTTCGGGGGGGGGCGGGGCGGGAAAGCCCCCCGCAGCCGAGGGTTAGGGATCTAGAGCATTGTTCCAGATAGAGTCAGTGCCGCGACCGTAAAATAGATTATCAATCCAGTCACATCCACCAAAGTCGCAACGAATGGGGCCGAGGCTGTTGCTGGATCAATTCTGAGTTTCTTTAAAACAAAGGGCAGCATCGAACCCGCAATGGTCCCCCATAAAACAACTCCAATGACAGAAATCCCAACAGTTAAGGCGATCAGCAGGTAATGCTCTCCATAGAGCTGATCCCGCGTCGGCCAAAGAAGAATGCGGCACAGGCCGATCAGACCAAGAACCAAGCCTAGGCAAACGCCGGCGGCAATCTCGCGCATGAGCACCCGCAGCCAGTCGCGCAGGCGAACTTCGCCAAGAGCCATAGCTCGAATGATTAAGGTCGAGGCCTGTGACCCAGAGTTGCCACCGGAGCTAATGATTAATGGAATAAATAAAGCCAAAACCACGGCCCGCTGAATTTCATGCTGAAAATATCCCATCGCCGAGGCCGTAAACATTTCGCCTATAAAAAGTAAGATTAGCCAAGTCGCACGTTTTTTCAAAAGTTCAAAAAATGGAGTTTTCATATAGGGTGCATCGAGGGCCTCGACCGCGCCTAATTTTTGGATATCTTCGGTTGCTTCTTCTTGCAGAACGCTTGCGATGTCATCGAAAGTAACGATTCCTTTGATATGTCCCCATTCATCAACCACTGGCAATGCCATTAAATCGTGTTGGGAAAATATTTTGGCAATATGTTCTTGATCAAGATTCACCGGAACTTTTACCAAATCAGTTTTCATGATCTCGCGAATTTTTTTGTGGGGTGCCGAGGAAAACAATTCACGAAATGAAGTCACACCCATCAGGGTTTGGTCTGAATCAATGACATAAGCATAATAGATTATCTCGACCTGTGTTTTTGCCTGAATTCTTAAATAACTGATGGCTTCATCAACACTCATGTCCGGTCTGAGGCGAACAAAGCGTGAGTTCATCAATCCGCCGGCGTTATCTTCGGCATAGGCCAACAGGGCAGTAACCTCGCGACAGGTCTGAGGATCTAAGAGCTTTAGGATTTTATCTTTATGATCAGGACCAAGTTCTTGAATTAAATCGGCAACATCATCAGGTGCCAACATTCGCACCCAAGAACGTTTTTCTAAGGAGCTAGCTTCTGCAATCAAATCCGCTTGATCATCAACTTTCAGTGAAAGAAAAAATTCTTCGGCATCGGTTCTTTGCAGGCTTGCGAATTTTTCCCGCTTAGCGTGGGTTGATAAAGATCCCCACGAGTCAAAAAGTTGACTGAGGGCTTCTTGATCAAGAAGCCCAGGCCCTTCGGCAGATTCAATCGGTTTTTTACTCTCGTCAGAGAGTTTTGAATCATCAGCCATGCCGAAGCCTCACAGGCAGTCGTGTTAAGATTATGAAAATTCGTTTTACCACCGAAGATTATAATTACAAGCTTAAGTTTGCAGCCTCAAATGCAGGCAAAACATCGCCAGCGGCACCTAGCATTTTAATTTCGCCATTTTGCAGCCACAGAACACGATTGCATTTTTTTAATGTTGAAAGGCGGTGGGCAATAATAATTTGCGTACGGTCTTGAAAAAATTCCTCTGTCGCCTTGGTCAAAAGCTCTTCGGACTGGGGATCGATCGAGCTGGTGGCCTCGTCCATGATCACAACCGGGCATGCTTGCAATAGGCATCGGGCCATACAAATCAGCTGCCGTTCCCCTAAAGAAAGATTTCGACCTCTTTCTTCAATAGGTCGAAGCATGCCCTCAGGGTTGGCCCAATCGCTTAGGCCGACCCTTTGAAGTGCGGCGAAAATTGATGGCAAATCTAAATGGTGGTCGACATCAAGGTTATCCAAAAGGGTTCCCTTAAACAGCACTGGGTCTTGGGAAATAAAAGAAATCAGGCGACGAAATAAGTTCAAATCAACGGCGTCCGCTATTTGAGGGTCGGTCCGCGGTCGCACCTGCGCGACCGAAATCTTGCCTTGTTCAAGCGGGTAGAGATGAAAAAGGGCCTGAATCAGGCTTGATTTCCCGCTGCCGGTGCGGCCAACAATGCCAAAGCGCTCTCCTGCGAGCACCTTAAAGCTGACATCCTTAAGAGCCGTCGGCAAATCGTGACGATAGCGAAGGGTCACATTTTGAAATTCGACTTCAGCGCTAACCAGTTGTAGCAAAGGGGAATGAAAAATCTGTTCTTCTTGGCTTGAAGCATACTGTAAATGCTGGGTTGTGAACTGTGCCTTTGCCGGAAGAAGTGCGCCTGGCTCGGTCTCTTTGCGGAGATAACTATCAAGGCGTTCGACACCCGTCATGGCCTCTTCGAATTGGCTCATCCATTCAAAAAACATCTGCACTGTATTTCCAGATAGTGCGACAAAACTAAAAGCAACCCCAATCGAGCCCGCACTCAACAATTCCTTTTGCAGCAGCACCCAGGCCATGATTCCCGTTGCAAGCAAAAGGACTGCGGTTAAGAAGTTCATTTGCAATGAAAAAAGGCCAAGGATTTTTGCCGAGCGCAGTTTTTGCTCTAAGTAGAAAAGATCAAAGCGTTTGAAGCGTTCAAAAAAAGACTTTTGTTTATTGAACGACCGGACCGTATTGGCACCTTGGGCCGTCTCTGCGAAATGGGCAATGGAAGGGGACCGACTGGCTGAGATACTTCGACGGACTTCGCGCAGTTGTGCACGATTGAAATAGTAGACGCCATAATTTAGAATCGCGATCAAGCCAACCATCGGCAAGTAATAGGGGCTGGCCAGAGCGATCAATATCGTCATGGCAATAAGGTCAAAAATGATCGCCAAAAATTCTGCCAAGGGTCCACCAAAAAGGCGAAACACATTACCATAGTCACTAGAAAAGCGGGTGATGATTCGGCCTGCCGGATTGCTGTCGAAGAAAGACATTGGAAAACGTGAGGTCCGGTAGGTCGTTTCGTCATAGAGTTGGCTGACCGCTTTGGCAGAGAGTCGTGAAAATATAGTTCGGTAGGTCAAGGTCAAAAGAAAACCACCGCCTGCAATCAACAGCAGCAGCGAAACAAAATCACCAGTTTGATAAGTTTGAAAAAAAGTGGGTAAAGCCTTGCACGTCTGACTGGTGGGTTTGCAAAATGAATCTACCCAAATTCCGATAACATTTGCACTGCCAAGCAATAGAATTCGACCCATTAATCCAAGCGAAAATGCAAATCCAATTCTGGCCAGATAGGGGCGGTAGGCAAGCCAAAGTGTCTGGAAAACTGACTTCTGATACCCACCAGAGAACTTGGCTTCCGCTTCCCGCTGCCGACGATTTTGGATTTTACTTTTCTCCATAGCCTTGGCCTTCCGCTATCGGATCAACTATCGGATTTGCCGCAATAGTGCCATGTGGATCGGTGGTTTCTTTGTGTATCACCGAGGCGGCATAAGTTTTGAATTCGCTATTTTGCGCCAGCAATTGTTCGTAGGTGCCGGTCGCGCGGATTTCTCCGCCTTTCATAAAGATGACCCGATCCACTTGATCTAAAACAGTCAGGCGATGAGTTGCCAGAATCCGAGTTCTGCCTCTCCATTTCCCTTTAATTAGAAACCTTATTAATTTTTCTTCAGTGTCAAAATCTAAAGCACTAAGACAATCATCCAGAAGAACAATGGGGGCTTGAAAATAGTCGACTCGGGCTAAGCTGATCCTTTGTTTCTGTCCCCCAGACAAATTGACCCCCCGTTCGCCAATTTCAGTATCAAGACCATTTTCCAGTCGCTCCAGCCTGAGATCAAATTGTGCCCGATCCAAAGATTCGATGATCTTTCCATCAAGCTCATTACTTTGATCATATTCGAAGCCCACATTTTCGCGCAGGCTGGCGCTCATGATAAACCCTTCTTGAGGAACAAATGTAAAAAACTGGCGCAGTTGATCCAAATTTAAAGTTTTGGCATCAATGGCCCCGATCTGATAATTTTCAAAGCTTGCACCCGTTTCGCCCAGTAAAGATAGAAGCAACGAACTTTTTCCGCAGCCAACTTCACCAACCACCGCAATTAGCTCGCCATATTTAATTTCCAAGCAGATATTTAGTAAAATCTGAGTCGCGCCAATGCTTAAATTCAAATTCTGCAATTTTAGAGTCAGGGAATCTGCCGTGAAAGGGTCCAGCTTGCGGAATTCAGCGTCCCGTGGCTGGGGATCGTGATTTTTCAGATCCAAGACAGAGGCGATGCGCCGGATTGAAGTTAGGCCATCGAAAATGAACATAAAAATCCACGGCATCTGGCGAAAGGGGCGAGTTAAAAAAACTGCGACAATCCAAAGTAATGCCATCAAGGTACCCGGAGTAATTGGTTTATCGGCCATATAGACTAGTGAGCTCACCGCCGCGACATTCAAGAAAAACATCACCGATGAGCTGATGGAATTCATGACTTGTCCATTAGTTACCATCGCTACTCGATTTTTGGTTTCAATCAATCGCGAATGATAGATTTTATCTTCAAAGGTATTCATCCATCCCAATATTCGTAGCGTGCGAATGTTTTGAATCCATTCATTGACCAGGCCAATCCGATCTGCTGCCAGTTGTTTAAATTGCAAAAAGAATTTGCTTTGACGAAAGGCCATGGCCAAATTCAAAGACATAATAAATGCAATTGCAGAAAGTGTTGGCCACATTGGAGTCTCGAAAACGAAAACGAGAGTTAAGGGCGCCAAAATTAGCGGAAATAGAATGCTGGCTCCGACGGGCAAAGTTTGATCCAATAGAACTGTCGCGCCGGGAATATCGGTGGCATAAATGGCGACTAGCTCGCCGACAGATTTTCCTTTTAAGCTGTCGCTGCGCAAATTCAAGGTTTGTGAATAAAGTTTTTGTGCAAGTATCCCTTGCATCAAAATGGATTCACGGGAACCCAAGAAAACAGTCAATGCATTCAAGCCAAGACTGAGAAGAAGTGCAAAAAAAGAAAGACCAAGCAACACTTGGGGGCTATAGTCAGACAAATCAATCCAGCTAGGAAGATGGCCTTCAAATTCTGACTTTACATGGGTTAACTTGTCGATAAAACCCTTTTGAAATAGGGGCCCCAGGACGCCAAATAGGGCTCCGACCAAAGCTGTAAATAAAATTAAAAAGCGAGCCCACAGTCGAGCAAACAGAATTTCTCGCAAAAGCTCGCTCGTTCTTGCAGAGCCAGGCATGGCTGGAATTAGACCACCGATAAAAGCAACCCGTCAAACGACAAGGATTAGATTTTTTGATTCGGACTGTTGGCTTCGTCGGAAGAAGTGAGCCCTGTCGGATAGATGCGTCACGAGGGCGCATCCCGTCAGTGGACAACTCACGACTTGGTTCCTACACTGTGTTGGATGCTTAAATCACGAAGAGAATTTATTCTTTCTGGCCTTACTTTGACGGGAGCGTCTGCTCTGGCGCCGATGCTAAGCTCTTGCTCCAGTTTGGACAGCTATTTGATGGGCGAGGCCGCTGACGGCCAGGAAAAGGTTGTGATTTTAGGTGCTGGAGCCAGTGGGCTTTCTGCGGCGATGGCACTGCGAAAAGACCAAGTTCCGTTTCGCGTCTACGAGGGAAGCGATCGCCTTGGAGGTCGGGCTTATACACTTTCTGATTTTAACCGGGCGGCTCAGCACTGTGAGCTTGGGGCAGAGTGGATTTTACCACAGCATGAAGCGGTCTTGAATTTGGCAAAAGAATTGCGGGTTAGCCTTTTAGAGAAGACGACCAATGAGCCCCTAGTTGGGTTCGGTGAACGCGGCACTGAAAATTATAAAGTAATGATGTCTAAACTTGTTTACCTGGTGAAGCGTTTACATGCAGAGGCCTTCGGGGGTGCAGCGGTTCGCCTAACCGAAGAGAATAAATTGCTTTACCCAAGAGCCTTGGTTCTGCATCAGATTAATGGCGAAGAATTAGTAAAGCGATTGGGCCGAGAAATCTCTGTAGAGCAAGTCAGTTTTCTTCGCGCCTATGCAAGGTGGATCTGGGGGGCCGAGCTTGCACAAGTTTCCGGCTTGAGTATTGCGAATTCCATTTTACAGCCCAGTGTGATTTCGAGTAGTCGAATATATCGTTTTTCCGGAGGCTCGGGTGTTTTGATGCGGGCCATGTTTGATCGACTAAGTGGGGTTATGCCCGAGCAATATGTTCGGTTTCAGCATCAATTGATTTCAGTCAAACGCCGCACAGATGGAATTGACTTAGTTTTTTCGACCCCTTGGGGGGACAGGGTTATTAAAACCCAAATGGTTATATGCACATTGCCCCTGACCTGTTTGCGACAAGTTGATGGTATCGATGATTTAGATATGCCGGCAGCAACGGCACATTGGATTCGCGCCCAGTCCTACGGCGAGCAAACTAAAATTGCTTTAAGTTTTCAAGATCAAGCGTGGCGCAAGAATGTCATTCTGTCACAGAGCAATAAGTGGTTAGTAAAGGGTCAATGGTTAAGTGTCGCCAGCAGCACTGGTCTTGGTGTGGCCACTGGCAGAGGGATATTAAATACGGTTTTTGGCGGTACCGAATCCCGCGACATCGGCCAGCATTCCATTCACGATTTGTTTGCAAAGCTAAGTTTTCTGAAGGCCGATTCCTGGAAGTATGAGAACATCCAAGCGATAAAGAACTGGGGGCAATCAAAGTGGTCCCTTGGCAGTATGAGTTTACCGATGCCAGGTAGTTACCTTGTTCCCTTGCAAGCAATGCAAAATGAAAGTGCGACGTGGTTTCTATCTGGGGAGCATACCAGTCAGTTTCCAGGAACCTTAAACGGAGCCATTGAAAGCGGGATCCGCTGCGCGGAGACCGTCCGCAGAAAAATAAAATCTTCTTAGGCCTTACGCCAAGCCTAAATCGCCACCTGTGTGCCAACCTCGGCAAGTGCAAGCTTGCTCATTCTTTATTTTCGATTCAGTTCAAGTGATAGGGTGGTTATTGCGCGAACGTGTAGGAAATAACTGCAGCATTTTGCTGACTGGCCAAGTCCTCGAACTCTTTTTTGCTTAAAGAATCCACGACGGCACCCATGAGCATGGATGCGGTCGCTGGGGTAGTGACCTCACCTTCGGGGCGTGACCCATTGGTGTTTTCCCAAACAAAAGTCGGTTCGCGATGAACGACAAAAACAATAATACTGTAGGCTAAAAAAATACCGCTGCGGCTGAGATCAACTTTAGGTAATAAAACCGCATCATCGGTGATCAGCAGGGTTCTTTTGACTTTCACTTCGCGCAAGCTAATTTGTCGTGGGTCGGTAAAAATCGTTGCCCGTTTTCCCAGCGCATAATAGACAGAGAGAAACATGCCCTTTTTGTTTCCCAGTCCATTAAGCTGAATGGCATTGACCGTTGTATTTCCCGGACTTTCTGTTTGGGCGAAAGCAACTTGAGTCATCATCAAAAGTGAGAATACAAAAGTAAGGATCAATATTGTTATTTTGATTGTTATTTTGGCGACTATTTTGGCGACTAAATTCATTATAATTACCTTGTTTCCGTTTCCGATGAATATTTCATATACATAAGAACATGTCCCCGTTGATCAGAAGCTAACTTCACGGCCTCAAACTTCATACCCAAAATAGACGGAGGTAGCGGGATATTACCAGGTAGGATAACTTCTTTTTTATCCCAATCAGCAGTGAGTTCAGAGATTTTCATCTTAACCTGTGATAAAACAGTACTGCTAAAAATTTTCCCCAGCCAACTGAGACCTTTTGTGTCCACCCGAATGCTTTCCTGGTCGACCCTGACCAAGACAATTTCCGTCTGCTTCTTATAGGGACTGTTTCGTATTTTAGCAATTATATCTAGCCAAATTTCAAAGTCTTTATCTAGAAACCATGTTTTGTATCCAGTGACAGTGCCCGCCGGTGCCACTAGCTTTGTGCGAATTCGAATATAGGCCTCATTGGCCGGAGTTCCAGCGGGCGGGATCTCGTGATCAAAAGTTGGAGACTCTGTCAGTTTTAAGGTTTTGCTTCCAGGTCCTCCGAATGAAATATTTGCAAAAAGATTTCGCGCATAGGAGTGGTGGAGGATGCGATTGACCATGCCTCGATCGACACTCAGTAGCACATCATATTGATCCAACGGCAAACGGTTCACTTTTGGTTCTCCACGAGAACCCATCCCCGGGTCAATTTCGCGATCAGGCGCCAACGGATCTTCAACAAATACATTCAGATCTATCTTTAGAGATTTCTGAAGATCAATCTTGGCAATCTGCAGGCCCCAAAGTAGCGGGGTGTCGTTCTCACCGGACCCAGGAGCATCCAGCTTAGAGATCTCTTCGAGCGCCCCTTGCAACTTCTCTTTGACCTTTGCATTAAGAACTTTAGGTACGTCCTCGCTGATGAACTTGTCTAGGAAAGTACGAATTTTTACTAAGACTTCGGGCAGTTGCGAATCGAGTGCTGAATTTAAGGTCGCTTCATTCATCGTAAATCGGCGGCCATTGACCTCTAGAACAATTGATGGAACTACCAATTTGCTGCGCTTGATATCCAAAGTAACATTTGCAAAATTATTATCGACTTTTAAAGCTTCAAACTCAAGCTGTCCACTGGGTCCGATTCGCACAAAAAAGGGAAGACGCAATTTCAGAGGGATGTCTTTATCCCCAGCACTGAGCTCTAAATCATCAGCTCCGACTTGACCCAACCATTGATTGTTTAAATCATAGACTCGAATGCGATTGCTTTTTAGCTTTATATTCTTAACTTCAAGTTCGATGGCTAGAATTGCCCCTTCGGATTTCTCAAGACTCTTTAGCAAAGGTTCATCGAAGACTAGGGCAAAACGATTGAAGGTTGCCCGGTATTCGGTATCGCCAATCTCTAATCCTGGCTTTGCGTCGCTCATAGAAAATCCAACGAACCAGTTCGTCAATAGTGATCGGACTGTCCTGATGAGTTGCGCCTTTTCTGGAGGCAAGTGGAGGTCGCTTTCACTGAATGTTCGCTGTGCTTCAACTTTTCGCGCTGGGAAGTAGCCCTCTTCTAAACTAATTCCTAGATTGCCCAGGACTTGCGACAGATTCGTTTGAAAGTACTTTTGTCCCCTGGGTGTGACTTCAATACGCAGCGCGCCCGGTAGATAGTGCTTTTTAAGAACTGCTATTGGATTTTCATCACTAGCGTTTGCAACGTTGCCCGCCATTTTGCTTGCTAGCATAGTGGCAAATATGAAACCCAGTACGAGAATGAAGAAAGACCCTGCTTTATTTTCGGTGGTGGAAGGTTTCACGATCATTTCGGGGGGCCTCGCTCAAGGAGCTGTTGAAAAGCAGTGTTCGCCCGGCAATTATAGCCGATCCAGAGAAAAATCAAACTGACATTATTCTGTACAGGCAAATTTTCATCATTCCAAAAAATCAAGCTAAGTAGTTGGAATTAATGATGAAAAAAATGCATTTTACATTCTATTAAAGTGCTAATAGAGATTCGCTAGGTAGGCGGATGTCGATTCTTCGTCGACAGCAAGTGCGAAATCGTCTAAATGATCTTTGAGGTACAGCGTGAGCAAAAAATTTTCCACTGAAGACATCTTGGCGCAGGTTCGTCCAACACCAATGTTTGTATCCCAGCTGTCTGCAGACAAAAAGATTGAAATTATAGCGGGTCATTTTCAAGGGATTATGGAAACTTTAGGACTAGATTTGAAGAACGACAGCTTAAAAGAAAGTCCAAAACGAATTGCTCGTATGTATGTGAATGAAATCTTTTCTGGTCTCAATCCTGAGTTTTTTCCGAAAATGACGGTTATCGAAAATGAGATGCAGTATGATCAGATGGTTCTGGTCCAAGACATCAACGTGCTTAGTGTTTGTGAACATCATTTTCAGACGATTCACGGCTTGGCCACCGTAGCTTATATACCGAATAAAAAAGTGGTTGGACTTTCAAAAATTAATCGGGTGGTTCAGTTTTTTTCCCGCCGCCCTCAGGTTCAGGAACGATTGACAAAACAAATTGCGGATTGCTTGCAGTATGTACTCGAGACCGAGCATGTCGGGGTTCATATAAATGCCAAGCACTATTGTGTCATTGCCCGAGGGGTGCAGGATGCCCATAGTTCAACGTCGACCTCTGATTTAAGGGGACATTTTAAAACAAAACATGAAACAAGGATTGAGTTTTTAAAGCACTGCCGTACCAAAGGTTTGGATTAGACTTGCCCATGGGACCGATGCTGTCTGCGCGGCTTCAGACGATTTACAACTTTTTGCTTCCAGGTACTGAAGTTTGGGATGTCTGTTGCGATCACGGCTATCTTGGTCAGGCGGCCTTACAAGCAAAAACATTTTCTCACGTTCACTTTGTTGATCGGGTTTCGAATATTATGGATAGACTTCGGTCTGAGATCCTAGAGCCTGAGTGTACCAATTTCTATGCTATCGATGCGAGGGCTCTTCAGGAAAAACTTTATGGAACGGTCTCGATTGCTGGAGTTGGTGGCAATCAAATTTCTAAAATTATAGAAAGTTGGCAGCAGCAAAATATTCTTCATGCGCAAAGGGTAATCCTCGCCCCGCAATCCCATCTTGGGCTGGTTAAAAACTGCTTGGCATCGGCTGACTACCAGCCCCACAGTCAGACGATGGTCCAAGAGCGCGGGCGAATTCGACATATCTTGGTCTATGATCGCTCTAGACCTTATTCCGTAAACGATGAGAACACTGCGGGTGGCAGGTAGGTTGGCCAGTTTTGGTCAGGTCCAGGCGCACAGAAGGCCTTCCTCGTTGTAGAATTGATTCATCGTCAGTGATAGCAATCAATAAGGGGGATTGAATGAGCCAATATGATCTAAAAGGTCTTCACGAATTTTTAAATCAAACTCCAGAGCAGGGACTGCGAAAAATGTTGGTCGATCAAAAGCCAATGACTGAAGCACATTTTACCTTGCTACTAAAAATTGTTCGCACAGGTGGGGTTGATGAATTTATCACCCACGCAGAAAAAGAGGATTTCCCGAAAATCAAACTGGGCCCTGCCGAAACAAAACTGAAAGACAAATTCTGGAAGGATTGCTTCCAAACCTTTAGCTCTCGTGGAATATTAAATCCCGCAGCGCCAACCAAGGCCGCTTAACTCTGCGGAATCGGACCTTCATAGTTTAAAAAGAAGCCTCGATATTTTTGTTGATAACTTCAAAGGTGTTTTTAGAAAGGTCTGCAGACTTGATTTTTAAAAGCGCCTGGTACGCCTTTTCCTTGAGTTCCGGCGGCAATTTTCTCCAGACATCAAAACAAGACGCCACACGGGTTGCGACTTGTGGATTGATCCGATCCAATTCCAGAATAACAGTGGCCATGAACTCGTAGGTCTCGCCTGTTCCTCGGTGAAAAGCGATCAAATTGCGGCCAAAATTTCGGATCAAAGAATAAACATTATTTGGGTTTGCTCTGTTGAAGTTGGGGTGTTCCCATAGCTTTTTTACAGTTGAAAATGTATCTAAATGGCTAGAGCCCGCCTGTAGAGCAAACCATTTATTGATGACCAAAGAGTTCTGATTCCATTTCTGAAAGAAAATATCTATCGCTTGCTGGCGCCGAAGATCGGTGAAGTTGAGTACGATAGCAAATGCGGATTCTTCATCGGTCATGATTTCGGCATTGAGCAATTGCTCCCAAGCCAGGGGCTGATGCTTTGGCAAATAACATAAATAATCAAGGCAAAGATTCTTTAATTGCCGTCGACCAAAATCACGGGGATCTTTACTTTGCAAATTTTTTCCGTGTAAGTAGCGATAGACAGATAGCAGTTCTTTCTCTGCCGCTTCTGCAAACGCAGTTTTTAAGGCCGTTCGCGCAGCATAAATCGCTTGCGAATCAATGGTGGACTCATTCTGAGCAACCAGGTCAGACGAGGGCACCCTAAGTAGTTTTGCTTTTAGCGCGGCATCGATGGCTGGATTCGATAAAGTATGTTGAAAGGCTTCCACGAGGGGAGCTGGTGTTTGCAAAATATTTTGCAGCTGGCTATCTTGCTTCTGACTATCTTGATGGCTGCGGATTAATTTTTCTAGAGAAGAAAGATAAATTTTCTGCAAGGACTCCCAGCGATTAAAAGCATCTTTATCGAATTTGACTTGAAATAGAAGATCCGCAAACGAGGCCTCGCGCAGCAGCTGAATCGGCGCTGAAAACTCTCGATTTAAAGAAAGCACGGGTTTTTCCGAAATATTTTTAAAAACAAAGGTTTCTTGGCTTTGCTGCAAATTCAAAAGAGCTTGGCCCTCGCTGTTAAAGCGTAGTTTATCGCACTCCAGGTGGTATTCTTGTCCTGTTGGCTTAAGTAGCCCGACAATAAGTGGTATCTGAAATGGCTTTTTATCGATTCCGTCGGCTTTTTCTTGGGTGCTTAGCGGACACGACTGTTCCAGTACAAGAGTGTATTGTTGGCGTTCGCTATCAAAATTTTCGCGCACTGTTACAGTCGGCGTTCCCGCTTGTGAATACCACAAGCGAAATTGGCTCCAGTCTTGCTGATTGGCATCCGCAATGGCCTTCGCAAAGTCCTCAATGATTACGGCCTGGCCGTCGTGGCGATCGAAGTAAAGATCCATTCCTTTGCGAAAACCAGGGCGGCCGACAAGGGTTTGCATCATGCGAATGACTTCCGACCCTTTTTCATAAATTGTCGAGGTAAAAAAGTTATCGACAGCATAGCAGGATGCGGGGCGGATGGGGTGGGCGTTAGGACCTGCGTCCTCAGCGAACTGCCTGGTTCGTAGGTCATTGACGTTGTCAATTCGCACCAGTGATCTTGAAGACATATCCATTGAAAACTCTTGGTCTCTGAAAACTGTCAAGCCTTCCTTTAAACTGAGGTGAAACCAGTCCCTCAGGGTGACGCGATTTCCGGTCCAGTTGTGAAAGTACTCGTGGGCGACGACGGACTCGATGTTGTAATAGTCATCATCCGTCGCTGTTTTTGGGTCTGCGAAAATCAATTTAGAATTAAAGACATTGAGGCCCTTGTTTTCCATGGCCCCTGCATTGAAATCGTCAGCGGCGACAATCATGTATGTCGAAAGATCATATTCACGGCCGAAGCGTTCCTGGTCCCACTTCATCGATTTTTGCAAGGATTCCATGGCGTGTTCGCACAGGCTTTGGGTTCCAGGTTGCGAAAATATTTCTAGGCTGATTTCTTTTCCGCTTTGAGTGGTAAATGCTTTTTTCAAAACACCAAAATCACCGGCAACAAGGGCAAAAAGATAACACGGCTTCTTGAAAGGATCAGACCAAGTGACCTGATGCCGGCCGTTTGATTTTTTTATCTCTGCGATTTTGTCACCATTGGAAAGCAAAATGGGGTATTTGCTTAAATCCGCGTCGATGTGAACTGTGAAAAGACTCATAACATCGGGCCGGTCCAAAAAATAAGTGATACGGCGAAACCCTTGAGCTTCGCACTGGCTAATCAGCGATTTTCCGCTGCAGTAAAGCCCCTCAAGGGAGGTGTTTGTTTGTGGTTTGATCTTGTTGGCTATTTGCAAAATAAAATTTTCTGGTACATCCAGAATTAACAAGCCATGTTTTTGTAATTCATATTTTGCCGGCAGCTGATTGAGTGATACGGATTCAAGTTCTAGGTCTTCACCATCAAGAAATAGATTCCTAACTTGTCCCAGTTTTCGAATTGAAATTTTAGATTGAACTCGACAAAAGTCTTCTTCAATTTGAAATGACAAATCAATGCTTTCAGCTGCAAAGTCAGGTGCCGTATAGTCTTTAAGGAAAATCTTTTGAGGTTGGCTCATCGTGGGCTCCGTTCGCTGCCATGTTTTAAGAACTCTTGACTAATTTGGTCAATGAGGATGGCATAGAGTCATGGCAACAGCGCGATTTAACGGGGTTACAATAAACACAGCTAACATCCAGGGTCTGCTCGAGTTTTACCAAGCGCTTGGTTTGGAATTCGCGGCGATCAAAGTTACTCTTGGCAGCGAGGTCTACCGGGCCCAGGCAGGAGTGATTGATCTTGCACTATTCGCGATTAAATCCAAGGACATAGCTAACACGCCTTCGCTTCAACTCAGTTTTCAAGTCGATGATCTTCGTGCTGTATTTACCAGAATTTCTGCCTTACCCGGGTGTAATGTGATTCTCGATCCGGTCAGTCTATCAGATGGGCTAAGGGCCGTTGTCTTTGATCCCGACGGGCAATCCGTCGAGTTAGTGCAAAAGATAACTTCGCAAAGCTTAGACCCGCGAGACCAATAATCCAAATCGTCCCTAACCAGACAAAGGTCCGAACTTACGACGTCGGTGGCGTTCTCAATGTGACATCAAGGGGACCTGCAACTAGCTTTCTTAGGTGGGGGTATTGCTATGAATTTAAGATCGTTTTCGATTTCGATTTTTGCGGCAGTGGCAGTTGTTGCTCTTTCTGGGATGAAGGGTCAGCCAAGTAATAATTATCAGAATGCGATTGAACAGTTAGATCTTCTTGTAAAAAACAATGCGGACGTCGCACAAAAGTTTGTGCTAGCAAAAAGTGATAGCGGAGAAACCATTTGGGGTGTTCGCATCGCTAAGGCAACGACGAAAAATCGCCAAGGGGATATTGATTTAAGTCCACGATTGGTGGTGGCCTCACATCATGGGAATGAACTTTTAAGTGTGGATTTGGCATTGCAGTTCACCAAAGATTTGATCGAAGAAACTCGTCATCCTAAATGGGGGGATGCTGGGGATCAGACTTACTACATCATTCCGGCGCTAAATGTTACGGGCTACAATAAGGAAGATCGCTTTGAAAAAAATGCCGCAGGAACAGTTGTTGATCCCAATCGTGATTACCCAGATCCGTGTGGACCAAAAAATAGCTTTCAATTAAAATCAACCAAAGCATTGGCTGATTTTATGACCGCAAAAAAGATTATCTCGGCTGTCACTATTCATGGATACGTCGGAACATTCACTTATCCTTGGGGGACTTACGCCGAAAATACGCACACCGCCGACCACTTCAAATTTGATACTCTAGGAAAAGCCGCCGTCCGCGAAAATGGCTATCAAACGGGTACGCATGCGGACGTTATTTATCCTACGGCGGGTGCTTTTGAAGACTGGGCCTATTCTGAATTGGGAACTTGGACAATGCTACTAGAGCTAGATAACCAACCTAACTTAGCAAATGACAGCAAGGCGCTTTTGCGATTTTTCGCAGATGTTCCTAAGTCCGCTTCCAAAAACCATAACTTTGCGGGTAAATGTCGCGCGAATCGTCCGGCGGATAGAAACATTCGTGCTCGTCCTTAGAGGGCACCCGGCACAGTTTGTAAGGAGGACTAGAGCTCCTTACAAACTTTTTACAAATTACTTAAAGATTATATTCGCTCACTCAAAGGCTTAAGAGATCGTTGTTCGGCGCCGATGTATTGACTTAGGGGACGAATGATTCGATTACTTGCGGCTTGTTCTATAATATGGGCTGACCATCCGGTGGTTCGAGCCATGACAAATACGGGTGTGAAAAAATCAATTTCAAAACCCATCATGTAATAGGCTGGACCAGCAGGGAAATCCAGGTTCGGGTAAATTTTCTTTTTATCGACCATCACGCGCTCTAGAGTATTGTAAATATCCATCCATTTTTGCTGACCACAGATATCAGCCATTTTTTGTGCGTACTTTTTCATGGTGGGTACCCGTGAATCACCTTTTTTATAAACACGATGGCCGAAGCCCATGACTTTTCGTTTCGCGATCAAAGAATCCAACATCCATTGCTCCGCTTTTGCAGGATCCGCAATTTCCAACATCATATGCATCACTTGTTCATTGGCGCCGCCATGCAAAGGACCCTTGAGGGCGCCAATTCCCGCCACCGTCGCAGAATAAATATCGGATTCTGTCGAGGTCACAACCCGAGCCGTGAAAGTCGATGCATTGAAGCTGTGCTCTGCATATAAAATTAGACTGACATCAAAGGCCTTTACCACTTCGGCCGCCGGTATTTTGCCGAAGCACATGTGAAAGAAATTTTCTGAAAGCGAAAGTTTTGGATTCGGAGGAATAAAGTCCAAACCTTTTTTGCAGCGAAAGTCCGCCGCAATCATCGTCGGTATTTTTGCTAGCAGTCGAATGGCTTTGTCATAATTGGTAGCTGGTGTTGCATCCCAAATTCTGGTGTCTTCGCAGCCAAGAAAGCTAACTGCGGTGCGAATTGAATCCATGGGGTGACACTTTTTTGGTAAGGCACGAATCACATCTAAATTGGATTTACTGATTTCACGATAGCTGCGTTCCAGTTTTTCAAAGGCTGCAAGTTCTGCGGTATTGGGAAGCTCACCCTGATACATCAAATAGGCAACTTCTTCGAACCGGCAGCTTTCGGCCAAGTCTTGAACAGGGTAGCCGCGATAAATCAACGAATTGGTATCGGCATTTACTTTAGAAACCGAGGACGTATCGATGACAGACCCCTCAAGGCCTTTTTTTGTATTAACTTTATCGGGCTCTGCTACGTAATCGGGATTGATATATTCACTCATTTTTTGTCCTCGCCGGGAATTTTAAAGTTGAAAAGGTTCTGATCAAATTGATTGTAGTCCGCATAACGAACAAGTTCGTACAGTTCTTTACGATGTTGCATTTGCGGCAAGATTTGTTCCTGAGTTCCATGGTCACGGATACTGGTTAGACCAAGCTCGACGGCTTTCATGGCCAAGCGCAAGCTAGTCACGGGGTAGATCACCAAATTGTAGCCTAAATTTTGTAATTGTTTGGTGGTTAGCAGCTTTGATTTTCCAAATTCTGTCATATTGGCCAGCAGTGGGACCTGGATGGCTTTGCGCATTTTTTCAAATTCGGATTCATCTTGCATGGCTTCTGGAAAGATCATTTCCGCTCCGGCATCAACATACGCTTTAGCCCGATCGATTGCTTTGTCGAGTCCTTCGGACGCGCGTGAATCGGTTCGTGCGATAATTAAAAAATTTCTATCTAAGGTTTTTCCGTCCGAAGCAGCTCTAACTTTTCGGATCATTTGCTCACGAGTGACTAGGCCTTTTCCGTCCAAGTGTCCACAGCGTTTTGGATTTTCTTGGTCTTCTAAGTGACAGCCCGCAAGACCGGCTTCGATCAAGTCTTGCACGGTGCGGGTGGCGCTCATGGGCTCGCCAAAACCAGTATCGATATCAATAATCGAGGGCAAAGTTGATACGCGGGAAATCTGTCGGCCTCGCCCTGTGACTTCACTCAGTGTGGTCAGCCCGATATCGGGGTAACCTAGATCATTAGCGATGACGGCGCCAGAAATGTAGATGCCTTCAAAACCAAGCTTTTCTATTTGCATCGCGACCAATGGCGAAAACGCTCCTGGAAATCGCAAAAGCTTTTGCGATTTCAAGGCCTCCCGGAACTGGCGGCGTTTTTCAGTTGCAGTCATTGTTGGAAATAGCATTAAAAAATCCCCTTGGTGTCGCGTTCACAGCTGGTCAATTTATCCAAACCGATCTGAACGTTCAATTCTTGCACCTGAACCGCCTTCAAGTCAGGCAGGTTTTCAGCTAAAGCAATAAATCTATTTCTTTCGTCTTTAGTGATAATTCCGTCAGTCAGAGTATCGAATTTGCGGATGTAGTCTGGGCGCTTGAAAGGCTTTGCTCCAGCGGGGTGGGCGTTTGCGACACCCAGCTCGTCGCTTAACTTTTCTCCGTTCTTAAAGATAATTTCGACTTTGCCGCCAAAACGCTTTTTATTGGGATCTTGCTCGTGATACCATTGCGTCCACATCGGGTCTTCGACGGTGCGAACTTTATTCCACAAAGCGACGGTGTCTGCTCGCTGAGCCCGCTCTGGAGCATAGGACTTAACGTGATGCCAGGTTCCATCGAGCAGCGCAACGGCAAAGATATACATAATCGAGTGGTCCAAAGTTTCACGAGAAGCCTTTGGATCCATTTTTTGTGGATCGCCGGCCCCGGTGCCAATTACATAGTGAGTATGATGCGAGGTGTGGATTACAACTTCCTTAATGTCCTCGAAGTTAGATATTTTGGTTTTCATCCGTGCCGCAAGGTCAATCAAGGCCTGTGACTGATATTCTGCGGAGTGCTCTTTAGTATAGGTCTCAAGAATTGCCAGTTTTGATTCATTGGGTTTTGGCAATGGAACTTCGTATTTTCCATCCTTTCCATCCAGCATATAGGCGATAACTGAATCTTCACCTTCGTAGATTGGTGAAGGGGCTCCTTCGCCACGCATGACGCGGTCCACGGCTTCGATAGCCAGTTTACTGGAGTGTGCTGGTGCAAAGGCTTTCCAGGAAGAAATTTCCCCTTTGCGGGACTGTCGGGTCGTGAAAGAGACATGCACGGCTTGCTGCACGGCTTGGTAGATTATTTCTGTCGATAAACCCAAGAGAGTACCGATTCCGGCTGCCGAAGCCGGACAAAGATGAGCAATGTGATCTTTTTTATGTTGATGAAGGCAAATTGCCTTCACTAAATTGACGTGCACTTCGTATCCTGTGACAATTCCGCGCAAAAGATCTTTGCCAGATTTTTCTTTTTGTTGGGCCACCGCCAAAATCGGTGGAATATTGTCGCCAGGATGAGAATAATCTGCAGCTAAAAATGTATCATGAAAATCAAGCTCACGGACAGCGGTTCCGTTTGCCCAAGCGGCCCATTCGCAAGAGAATTTTTGCTTGTTTGGCATTCCGAAAACAGTAGAGCCACCTTCTCGTGGATGGGTTAACGCCATCGCTCTTGCGCTGGCGACTGGCCGACGATTGGCAGAGGCAATTGCAACCGAAGCGTTGTCGATAATTCGATTGATCACCATGTCGGTAACGTCCAAGCCAATGCTGGCACTATCTGCTGCGATCTCGGCAATTTTCCATGCAAGCTGGTTTTCGCGTGGGCATTTTTCTTTAGATGGGTAAACTCTGACTAAGTGCCTATACATAAAATTTGGTCCTCTCTGTTTATACAATACAATACGAAATACAATACGAAATACAACACAGACGCTAGCTGAAATAAGTTTTCGCAGTCAAATGAAAGGGTTTCTAGAAAGTACCAATCGAGAAGTGAAACGCGATGGGTCTTTCCGAACGACTCTCTTTGCGATCTAGCTTCCAACCCCACTCGAGACTCACAGCGCCAACAGGTGTGGTATAGCGAAGTGCTAAACCTAAAGCATCGCGGTAAGGGTCATCTAGATCAACACCTCCGATAAGTACGGCGCCTCCGTCATAGAAAAATGCCCCACCAAAGCTGCCGAAAATTGGAAATCGCAGCTCGGACTTGAGAAGGTACATTGTCGAGTCCGTCTTCAAAGGATAACTTAAATTTGGATACTGACTTTTGCTAAATTCGTAAGGAAATCCAGGAAAGCCGTCGCTGGATTCAAAACTTCGAATGGTCGACTGACCACCTAAGGTAAAGCCTTTTTTATCGTAGGGCACAGAGCCTGAGGAACTCAGGTTCTTCAAGTAACCACCCCGAAGATTATTTGCTAGGACCCAGCCGCTTTGCGAGACCGGAAGGTAGTGCGAAAAACTAGCATAATACTTGATGTACTCAATTGTATTTGTACTGCCCAGCCATGGCGAGGCATATTCAATATTTAAGCGTGTGAAGGTTCCTTTGCTGGGGTTAAACGGGTGGTCGCGAAAATCAATATCCAAATTCGGTCCTGTACTGGCAATGTCTTGGCTGGTGGTCGGGAATTCATCTTCCCGGCCGTCGCGATGGTAGTCTTTGACTGTGGCTAAATTAAAAATGTCATAACTGAGAAGCACATTTGAAGTCAGATCTTGCTCGACCGACCAAGTTTGTTGATTGACCTCAGAAACCGTTTTTGCCTGATAATTGCTAACCTGCCTTGAACGCGTAACATTAAGGCGTCCGCGCATCCGCGAGTCAAAAATATAAGGCTCCAGGTAGCCAAGGGTCAGTTTGCTTTCAAGATATTTAAAATCGGCAACATTGTAATTGGCGTCAATTCGGCCCGAAACGCCACGGCCAGTGCCACCGATATTTCGATAGGCCAGTCCGGTGTATCCGCGAACCGTTAGGGTTCGTTCATTGTTAACCCCGGCGCCAAAGTTGAAAAGACCAGGGTCTCTGTCGGTCACTTTGACAATGACAGTGCGTAAAGAAATAGATGTTTTTTCTTCTAAAGTCTTAATATCAATTGAAGAAAAATGACCCAGCTTTTGCAATCGCGCTTTGGACTCTTCAATTTTTTGCGGGGACAGGGTATCTCCGGGTGCGAACTCAAGTTCCTTGAGAACCACATAGTCTTTGGTGAGTGAATTGCCTTCAACGACAATTGAGCCAACCACAATCTTGGGTCCTTCATTAATTCGGTAAAGAACTTTTGCCGCAGTGCTATCTTCATTGTAGGTCACCAGGTCCTGTTTTTCATTGAGCAGAGTCATCTCCAAAAAGCCTTGAGCATAATAGAACTCTTTGATTTTTTGTACCGAGCCCTCCAATAGATTGAGTCGAAGGGCATCACCGACCTGAAGGCCCGTCAGCGGTAACAGCTGCTCGCTGCTGAAGGCCAAGAGTCCGTCAAAGCCTAAGTCCTGGAGCAAGGTCAAAGGCCCCTCGTCGAGGTTCGCGACAAAATTTATTTTGTCCTTCTCTCGATTGTAAGTGGCCCGGGTGCTTACCACTCTGGCTTTTAAAAACCCTTGATTCTGGCGGTCGATTTTCAAGTTATTAAGCCCCGAATCTAAATCGTCGCGATTGTAATAGCCATCTAAAATCAATTCCGAAGAATGACGTCTTAGAAAGTCACTATAGTTGCTCGGCGGAAGAGAAAGTCGGCCCGTCACCTCAAGTTGAGAAATCTTAACCTGAGGTCCTTCGGTGATCTTAATTGTGATCCTTTTTCCCAACAATTTTTCGGTATCGGTCTCGTCACTTAGTACTTCAGCCCGAGAAAATCCCTTTGCCAGATAGTAGGCACGAATTTTACTGGAAAGTTCGGGACCGATGGTCGGATTTGTCGAGAAAAAATGATCAAGATCTAGGGTTCGATCTATCTCTGAACGCCCAAGCTCTTGGTAACCCGAAATAAAAACCTCATACTTCTCAGGACGGTCCACTAGAAACTCGAGTTTAGCCTGGGATTCGTCGGGGCTAAGGGTGATCTGAGGATTTTGCAGGGCTGCTTTGAGGTACCTTTTTTTACTAAAGACGACGCGGGACTCACTGCGAATTTCGGCCAGAGTTGCTTCCGTGAGGGGTTCGCCGATTTTCGACTTTAGAAAGCTATTTGCGTTGGTCTGAAAATCGGAATTGGCAGCTTTGACCTTGATCTCGGAAATCTTGGTTTGTACTCCCTCGTGAATTTGAACCACGACGACCGTATCGACTGAATTGATATTTCGGAACTCAAGATCAATTGTCGTTTTTGGGAAGCCTCGAACTCTGTAAAATTGTCGCAAGCGCTCGCCAGCTTCAATTAATGTGTTTTGATCAAACGGTGATTTTTCGCCAATGGCAAACTCCTGGCGCAGAACTGATTCTGGAAAGAAGGTAAGGCCGCGATATTCAAGGGCGGAAATGCGCCGGTTCTTACTAGCCACAAGATGATAGGTCTCCGTCGAGTTTAACGTTTCAAGGGTTAAAGCGGCGTAGTCAAAAAATTGCTCCGAAATTAAAAAGCGAATCAACTGATCCAGATCAGATTGACGAAAGTCAGGACTTTGCAGGTTGGGAAGTTGGGTAAAAATTCTTTGTTGAAGATCTAGTGGCAGCTGCTTTAGATCCAAAATCTTTTCAGCAGAAGCCGCTTTCGAAAACGCCAGCAAGAGAATCAAGAGCCAATATTTAAAATAAGCCCTCGACATCATTTAAATTCCTTCTTAAATTCCAGATCCAAACCGAAAATACTTTCAGAATCTTTTTGTGTATTTGAAATCGTATTGCTTTCAGGCGCTTCTCGCCCTTCCCAACTGCCAATGGCAGAGACATTCTGGTTGATCAAATATTGAAGTTTAACTTCGGTCGACTTTTGTTCGCCCCGGAGAGTACTAGCACTCGCATTGACTTTTTCCGAAAGCTTTCGATTGATTGTAATTTTTTGAACCGAGACATTTTTAGTATCGTTGTATTGCGAGGAAAACTGCAAGTTAATGCCGGTTTTTTCAGTCAAGTCTTTGGTCAGCGGATTGTTTGATATAATCGCGGTTCCGATCGCGTAACTGGTTGAGCTTTCTTGTTCTTTGCTTTGAACCTTTTTCTCTATTTGCTGGGAAGTAATGCCAAAGACTAACAACGAGGTTATATCTTGCTCAGAAAGAGGTGGCAAGGATGACATCGTCAGACGGGGCGCTTTTCCACTTCCCTGAATCAGCAAATTCACGTCGTAGTCAGACTTTCTGGCCCGCGCTGAAATGAAAAGCTCAGGATTAATTTCAGTCGGATCCTTAAAGTCGACAGTGCCATTGAGGACCTCAAACGGAGTCTCGCGAAAAAAGAGTTTAGCTGATTTTTCAGTTACAATTCTTCCCAGTATCACGGGCGAAGTGGGCGAGCCTTTGACTTGTAAACTTCCTTTGACCGAGCCCTCGAGCAGCGAATTCTTGACTGCCACACCTTTGTCCAGATCCACTTGGATATCTAAGAGAAGGGGCTCAAACGCATTTTGTAGGATGACTTTCGGCAAATACGAACTTTGCCGGAAACTTATGTTCCCGCTATCTTCGCCAAATTCTTTATCGATCTTTCCCCGGCTAACTAGGTAGGTCCCTGATAGAAGGAAGGGAAACCAGTTTCCAGAAATTTTCAGCTCGGCATCGCCGCTGGTGCGAATGCGGTCCGGCACATTGAAGCTGACATTTTGCACTTGTGCGCGAATTTCCGTCGGCAGGTTCTTTAGACCTTGAATCAAAATATTTCCATCAGCAGAAAAAGTTCCGCCGGCAAGTTGGCCACTGATATCAGAGATCAAGACCTTTGATTGCGAAAACTGAGCTTGCGCTTGAACTCTCTCAAACGGATGCGGAAAAGCTTTCAGTTTTAAAAATCCACCTTCAACTTTTGCATCGCCTAAAAGCTCTGGCTTTTCAAGACGACCGCTCAGTTTGAGAGACACCTTCATCAGGCCGTTCAATTCTTCAAGAAAGGGAAAGAAGATCTGAAATAGTCGAAGCTGGGCTGTGCTTTCAATATTCAAATTAAGATCTTCTGAAGAAAATTGCTGACCCTTAACTTGCAGGGTAGATTGATCCCCGAACAGCAAGAAATTGGTCAGTGTCGTCAGCCCGTTTTTCATCGAAAGTTCCATGGGTCCACGGTTTGCCAGGGCCAAGCTACCGCGCTGCAGGCTCAGTTGTTCTATTTTTCCGAAGCCAGTGGCCGCAAGGATTCCTCCGCGTTCGGAAGCTAGATTTAAACTTCCGGTTAAGCTTGCCTGGTATTCGGGTAGCAGCGGTGCGCCGCCGATCAGGGCAAACAAAGTGGTATAGTTCCAGTCTTGGGCTTGAATCTTCAGATAGAAGGGTGACTCTGGCAAAAGCGGCCAGAGCAGTTCAGTTTTGAGCCGATCGCCGACAAGTTGTGCAGAACCTTCGATGCTTGCGCGCCCCAGGCGGAAGGCGAACTGGGACGATGGAACCTCTAGATCTTCGATGTAAGTACTTGATAGTTTTCCCTGGATCATTGCATCGGGGGCTAAAACCGGACCATTCAGCGTCAGCGTGCCATCGAAAAGGCCTGCGATATTTGCACCCAACCTATTGACGTTTTCTGATTCTTCCAACAGAAAGCCTTTGCCCTCGATCAAAACGCTGATATCTCCATCGGGGTGAGCTTCGCCCGTCATGACAATTGTAGATTTGTTTTTTGCCAGCCGGGCCTTTTGAATCCGGACTTCACCGTCGGTGGCACTGAGTTCAAGCTCGGCACCATCATAATTTTCGCCAGCGACTGAGCCGTGCTGAATTTTACTAGAAAGCTCGTAAGTAAGTGCGCCCAACTTGAGCGGACCCGCAAGTTTAAGGTGTGCCGATCCGGTACCGGTCAAATCCACAGGCGATTGAAAAAGCCTTGCAAAAACTTGAAGTAGCTCAGGGGTTTCAAATTTAGGTAGATTCCCTTCGGCTTGAATTCTTGATTTCGTCAAGTCCACTGCAACTTTGGCTTCGTAGCTTGAGCTGCCAATCTGACCCTTTAATGGGGAAAAATTCATCATACCCTTTTCGTAGGCCAAATCGGCTTCCGCGTCGCCAAGGAAAAAGTCGCTAAAGTAAATGTCTTTGCCCGCGATGTTAATGTTAAACACCGCTTTTTTTGAGTCCCCGGAAGTCGTTCCTCGAAGTTTTGCGCTGCCCTCTAGCTTTAAATTTGCAAGATTCCGAATGTGTTTCAGTTCAAGATCTGGCGTGGCAAAGGAAATGTTAAAGCCGTTTTTATAATCGATGATACCGGAGCTTTCCCCTTCCGAGTCCATCACTTTGAGCTGAGTTTTATAAGAGACCTGAGTTTGCGTGATTTCAACTTCACCTTTGGTCGCAAGTTGATCAACTTTCACGATGTTGTCATCAGCCGCGTGCCCACTATCGATTTGCAAATTTTTGCCATTTAGATTTCCGCGACAAATTAGTTTTGTGTTTGGCCACAAAGGTCCTGCGCAAGCCAAATCTCCGCCGAGATCTAAAAAGATGGGAATGTCACCAACATCGATGGCCTTTAGTAACTGGTGTAAGTTCACTTTTTCAGTGGCTAGCTGGGACTTTATGGCCAGGTTTAAATTTTTGTTTCCGTCAAAAATTTGCAATTCGGTTTTACTTAAAGTTATTTTTCCGGCCTCATTGTGAAGTTCGATCTCTGGCAAAGTCAAACTTCCATTTTCAAGCTGACCCTTAATTTTGATATCGCCAATTTGAAAATTCGCAAACGACAAATCGGTTGCAGCGAGGTCAAAACTATTTGAGGTCCAGGCGCTTTGCGAAAGTTGAACTCCACCTTGAAGATGAATGCGACCGGACATCGCAGGTAGCGAGCGCCAGCGAAGCAAAATATTTTTTAACTCGGAAAGATTTGCTTTTAAATCCAGACTTAGTTGCCCGCTGGGATTGAGCGCAATATTTTTTAAATCTTGGATCTTACCTTCGACCTTCAACTCAACCGAGGGCCCACTAACAAGAAAATCATGCAGTATCAAATCAGTTGGGGTTAACTCAATCATGGAATTCAATTTGATTGGCAAAACCTGATCCTTCCAGCGAACTTGAGAAGCCAGAATTCGTGCCAGAACGGATATGCTCTTTTCGCGAATCTGCAGTCGAAGATCGGAATCAGTTATTGAAAATTGCAGCTGCTCCGACGGAAAAGCAATCAGCACCTTTGATTTTTCGATCGAGATTTCATTAATTGGAATTTTCTTTATCATTTGAAAGAGCAGCTCTGTTGGTAAAGGCTCGGGCTTGGTTGGCTCCGTAAGATTTTTTACAAGGAGTTGAACCTCGGGTTTTTCTAGGGCAATGCTAGAAATTCGCAGACGGCCTGAAAGCAGATAGAAGACATCAATTTTTGCAGATATTCTTTCAATTTGGATTGGCGAAAGGCCTTCCAATTGCCCTGCTTTAGGCAGGATGCGAATATCTTCAAGGCCAACTGTCGGCAGAAATAGATTCCAATCCAGATTTCCAACGTAGATTTCAACTGGCAAATTTGCTTTTGAGAGCTCCGTTACCTGATTGCGAATCCATGTGCGCAGCAGGGGTTTTGCCCAAGCATAGGCGCCCATGATGCCAACGACCACAGCCGTCATCGGCAAAAAAACCATCAGCCATTTGCGAACTCGGAAGAATCGCTTCACGTAGGCTCTTCTTTCCAGCCGTCTAACAAGGTGTGGGCAGAGCGATATTGGGGGCGGACATCCACCAAGCTTTTCATAATCGTTAAAGCCAAAGTACGTTCATTGAGGCCCCAGAGGGCCTGGGCGCGCAGATAGTAAATTGCAAAGGTCGATTCCGGTTCGGCCTCGATCTGGGGTTCCAGTTGATTGAGATACTCCAAAAGTTCGCCAAAGTATCTTCCACGGATCATGATCTCGGCCCGCAACCAAATGACTTGCCAGTCCTGCGGTGCCGCCTCAAGCAAGCGAAGCGCTCCTTCAAAGTTGTCCCAGAAAAGGTGTGCCAAGGCAAAATCTTGGGCCCAGCCAGAATCCACCGCAATGAGTTGCTGCATTTGCAATTCGATGGTTTTCATAAGAGCTTCGGTTTCGTCATCAAGGATTTCGTAGTGATAAAGAGGTTGCTGTTTTTTGTTGCGTGGCCTGAGTTCCTCGGCAACAATTTTAGCGGCCTGGCGTCTTCGCATATCGGTATCCGCGGCCAAAATTTCTGAGTCCATGGGGAACGCTTTTAGCAATTGGTTAATCAGGCTTTCCGCTTGCTCCTCAAGTCCTTGCGATTGAAATAGTTCGAGCTCGCGAAGGTATTCTCCCTTTTTTTCTTGATAGCGTTCCCAGAATGCACTTTTGCGGTGGGCGCGATAGGTAAGAATTTCTGGGTCAAAATCATCCAGCATCCGAGTTTGAGAAAGTTCCCCAAGCCCATTTTTTTCTGCTGCCCCATCCAGTAGGGCCCTTTGGATTTCGTCGGGGACTGTGTCAACAGATAGAAAGATCGCCTCGGTAAAATGAGCCCACGGGATATCGCTGCCGTCATTCAGCTTGTGTAAAATAAAATCGAAAAGCGTTGCATAGAACCCTGCATGCAAAAGAAAAGTGGCCAGTGCCTGAAAGCGCGGGAGCTTTAGCTTTTGCGGGGCAAACTTTTTCAGCAGCGCATCGGCGGCAAGATCGGATTGACCATGCTCAAGCAATGCCTTTTGTATTTCCCACTCCATAGTATTTAGCGGAGTCTTTTGACTCAAAAAGGGTCCCCTTTCAAGAGTGTAAATATCACTCTTAAGCTGACCCTTCTATTTTCACGTAAAATTGAGTTAATCTCGAGACTTAATGCAACAAGTTAGGACCTACTCGTTAACTCGGGCTCCGTAACTTGCGGTCTCGGTGTCAATTCGTAGCAAATCACCGACGTTAATATGCAATGGGACGTTTACAACTAGACCTGTTTCTAGGGTGGCTTGTTTGGTTGCTCCAGTTACGCGGTCGCCTTTGACGCCAGGGTCAGTTTTTGCGACCTTAAGATTTACGTTTTTAGGGACATCGACAGAAACTGGACGTTCATTATAAAGCAAAATTACGACTTTCAGGTTCTCGGTTAAATAGTTAGCAGATTCACCGACTTCATTTTCCATCAGGCAGGCTTGTTCATAATTTGTTTGGTCCATGAAGTTCCAGCCGCCTTCATCTTTGTATAGAAAAGTCATTTCTTTGTTCTCGACATTTGGTACTTCAAATCTTTCGCCAGACTTGAAGGTTCTTTCTAGCAATTGTCCGGTCAATAGGTTGCGCATTTTGGTGCGAGTAAATTGATTTCCTTTACCAGGCTTAACGTGCTGAAAGTCCAAAATAACGTAAGGATTGCCTTCGACCATGATCTTTAAATTTTTACGGAAGTCCGATGTCTCGTGCATAGTGCCCGCTCCTTTAGCCTCAATGAAGGGATCACCATATCATAGCCAATCTAAGTCTGGTCAACCGAATTAATCTTGTGCAGCAGCCGGCGAAGAAGGCCAATTTTTCTTTGAATAATGGTTTTTTCTCGGGACAAGATCGGTTTGATCGGGACGGCATCGTCAATACTAGAAGGGACGTTAAGAAGGCTCCAGCGACTGACATAGCGGGAATCCTCGGGAAAGCGTTTTTGCAACTCATTAAGTGCTTTTTTTGCTTGCTGAAGATCATTTCTGACAATCAAAGCGTCGACCAAGGATAAACTGCGATCTATTTCGCCGGGGTCGACAATTGCCTCGGCAAAGTACTCAGGCTCTGGATGCTCACGATCAGTTGATTCAGGGGCTTTTTGTTCGTGCAAGGGCTGCATCGTGAAAACATCGTCTTCGTATTCATCCGCGGTTAGGCTTTCAAGTTTTTCAATGGAAGACTTCGCTTTTTCACTAGTTGGATTTAAAAAAAGAACAAATTTAAACGAGCGCAACGCCAGTTTGGGTTGCTTCAGCTGAATGTAGGCAGCTGCCAAAAGTTGGTGGGCTAAAAGGTTTTGCGCATCCAGCTCGGTCGCCTTTTTCAGCAAGGGCACAGCGCTTAAATAGTCTTCTTGGTCAAGAAGGACTCGGCCTAACGCTAGGTAGCCTCCGACGTAATCGGGGTGCCGCTCAATTCCTGTTTTTGCCGTTTGCTCCGCTTCGTCCAACAAACCCATTTCACGAAAAGATTCTGCCAATGCCGCGAATACTTTTGAGGCAGGATCCCGGACAAGCATTTGTCGATACTTCTCAATTGTTTCCAGGTTGGATTTCATTGTCTCTGCCACCATTCTGGCAAAATCTTCCCACCGGCAATGCTTTTTAGCAAGATCTTTGCTCGCGGCTGCGAAAGGCGGAAATTCTATTCAGAGCTACCTTGCCGGCTAACAATTAAATATTTGACTCCAAGCTGCAGTGCTCGTTGAATGACCCCATGCCTGTTATTCTCGGAATTGATCCTGGATCAAGAATTACTGGTTTTGGCGTCGTGCAAGTTAGCGATGGCAAAATCCAACACGTGAATCATGGAGTCATTCTTTTGCAGAAGGCTTCAACATTTGCACACAGACTTTTAGAGTTAGGTCTCGCCTTGCAAGAGATTATCGCCAAATACAAACCAGATCAGGTATCGGTGGAAAAGATTTTTTTGGGCAAAAATCCTGATTCGGCATTTAAATTGGGTCATGCCCGTGGTGTCGTGATTTACGAAGCCATGCGGGCCCAGGTTGAAGTTCATGAGTATGCAACCAGAGTTGTGAAACAAGGAGTCACCGGCAGCGGTGGCGCTAGCAAAGAGGAAGTGCAGATTGTTGTGGCACGGCTGCTGAATTTAAAGGCAATTGTCCGCTTGGATGCTTCGGACGCCTTGGCCATGGCTGTTCATCGTGCTTTTCAATTGCAAAAGAACACGGCTTGGGTCAAGGCTATCGAATTATGATCGGATATTTAAAAGGGAAAATCCTAGAAGTAACTAGCGACAGCGCATTGATCGACGTCAATGGGGTTGGCTACGAGGTTCTGGCCTCTTCATCCAATTTGGCCGAAATGCAAAATAGTTTGGGAACCATCGAGCTTTGGATTCATACCCATGTGCGCGAAGATGCGCTGGTGCTTTTTGGATTTTCAAATAAACTTGAAAGAGAAATGTTTCATTCATTGCTTAAGGTCAATGGCATCGGGCCAAAGTTGGCGATCAATGCACTTTCTGGCGCGACGCCAGATCAAATCATCGAAATGATAGAACTGGAAGACGTAAAAGCCCTTTCAAAACTGCCAAAAGTTGGGAAAAAAACGGCAGAGCAAATGATTCTAACCCTCAAGGGCAAGTTGGTGATTTCAGCTCGGGATTCCGAAAGCAAAAGTCCAACCTTAGCGCCGCGCCATAAAGAGTTGACTTCAGCATTAGTGAATTTGGGATTTCGTTTACAAGAGGTGGAAAAAGTTGTTTCGACCTTACCAAAGGATCTTGATTTGCAAGAGGGCCTTCGCCAGGGACTTGCGGCTTTGACTTCAATTTAAAGAAACCGGGGGATTAAATAATGAGCCGAATTCTAGAGGGAGAAGCTGTCGAAGCCGAGCGTTCATGGGAAAATGCGCTTCGCCCAAGTAGCTTTGACGAGTTTCCAGGCCAAACTTTGGTTAAAGAAAAATTGAAAATTTTCGTACAAGCAGCTAAAGCGCGAAAAGAGCCCTTGGATCATATTTTATTGTCGGGCCCACCGGGATTAGGAAAGACAACTTTAGGAAAAATCATCGCTCAAGATATGGGCGTGGATTGCAAAGTGACCTCGGCGCCGGCAATTGAACGAAAAGGCGATGTGGCAGCATTACTGACCAGTTTAAAGCCGTTCTCCGTTTTATTTATTGATGAGATCCATCGTTTGAGTTCGGTCGTCGAAGAATATCTGTATACCGCGATGGAGGACTTTTATATCGACATCGTCACCGGTGATGGCTTGGGTGCTCGTTCGATGAAATTTCAATTGGTGCCCTTTACATTAATTGGGGCGACGACGCGAGCAGGGTTGTTGAATGCGCCTTTTCGTGATCGCTTTGGAATTGTCGAGCGCTTGAGCTTTTATGACCGGGCGGCTTTGCATCAGATTCTGACTCGGTCCTCAGGGATTTTGTCGATCGAGGCCTCCCGTGAGGGTCTTGAGGAAGTTGCGGGTCGGTCACGGGGAACCCCTCGGATCGCCAATCGTTTATTAAAGCGGGTCAGGGATTATGCTCAGGTCAAAGGGGACGGGACGATTTCAAAAGAAATTGCATCCTATGCGCTTGATCAGTTGGGTGTCGATCAGCTGGGTTTAGACAGCATGGACAGACAGATTCTGCAGTTAATTGAATCAAAATTTGCTGGTGGTCCGGTTGGTATTGAAACAATTGCCGCAGCACTCAGTGAGGACCGCGATACATTAGAAGAAGTTTACGAACCATTCTTAATTCAAGAGGGGCTTTTGCAGAAAACCCAGCGGGGCCGCGTAACAACAGAAATAGCAAAACAGCACTTACTTGATCTATAGGATGATTTACAATTCTATCTAGAGTTCCTCCTAAAAATCGATCCAAAAATCGACCCAAAAATCGATCCAGAGGCCGAACTCT
>CALQIT020000021.1 GCA_943330705.2 Streptomyces griseus | reverse complement strand
TTTGTTCCGACGAAGATATCAAAATTATATTACATTTGGTACAATTTGACGGCCAAAGTAAAATTGCCATTCTCCTCGAGTCCTTAACTGACTCTTAGCTTTATATTGCCTTTGAGCAGGTAAATGTGACGTATCGACGTCACAAACAGCATAAGAAACTGATTTTAAACGATTTAACCGTCACGCAAAAACGCCAGCTTATAAAGAGCTTCGTTAAGAAGGTTGAGGTGGGCGTAGGCATTATGGTTCGAATAGTTTGACTAATGGTACCCGGGACAGGACTTGAACCTGCACACCTTTCGGCACTAGATCCTAAGTCTAGCGTGTCTGCCATTCCACCACCCGGGCACGAGGCGCGAGATTCGTCGAAAAATCCCGCGAAGGCAAATATTTTTTAAGTTACTTGTGCTCGACGATGATTTTTTTATAGTCCGGAGCCCGCATCAGATTGGCTAGTTCTTTTTCGGTGTCCATTTCGATGCGAATCATCCATCCCTGATTGATTGGATCGTCATTTAAGACCGACGGATCATCACCCAACGAAGCATTGACCTCAATCACGGTGCCGCTGACTGGGGAAAACAAATCATTCACGGCCTTTACGCTTTCAACAACGCCAAAGGATTCACCTTGGGTTACTTTTTGGCCTTCCTCAGGTAGCTCGACATAAACGATTTCGCCAAGGGATTGCTGAGCATACTCGGTGATTCCTACGGTAACGATATTTTCGTCAACCTGAGCCCACTCGTGTTCTTTGGTGTAGTAATAATCTTCAGGGATATGAAAAGCCATGCTTACTCCTGTGTCTAGTGCCCTTTAAAAATTGGACAAAATTGGATCTACTGATGAACAAAAGGTGTTCTTACGACCTTTGCCTTTACCTTGCGACCACGAATATCTACCAGGAACTCCGAGCCTTCGGCAACATAAGGCATTGCGACATATGCAATTCCGATGGGTTCATCCAAAGTAGGGGAGTGAGTACCACTGGTAACCAATCCGATTTCCTTGTTTTCGGAAGAAAATAGGGTGTAACCCTGCCTTGGGATGCCTTTTTCCAGCATTTTAAATCCCACCAAAGATTTTTGTAGGCCATTTTCCTTCACGTTTAGAATTTGCGCTTTATTTAAAAAATCCTTTTTAGCTGGTTTGATCACCCAGCCAAGGCCGGCTTCGTAGGGGTTTGTCACGTCATCGATTTCATGACCATACAGACTGTATTTCATCTCTGTGCGTAAGGTGTCCCGGGCCCCTAAACCAATAGCCTGCACGCCAAGTGTTTGGCCAACGGCTAAGAGCTCTTGCCAAAGTTGAGCTGCGGCTTTGTTTTCGATAAAGACCTCGCAGCCTTTTTCACCGGTATAGCCGGTTGTCGCCACATAGCCAGAGGCGCCCTTAAATTGAATCGGTTGGAAAGTGAAAGCTTTCATGGCGCTGACCGCGACGTTTAAGACTTTATTCGAAAGCTCGATGGCTTTGGGGCCTTGAATTGCGATCTGCGCCCACTTGTCTGACTCATCGATAATTTCAGCTCCGCGATTGTGCTTTTGCATCCACTGAAAATCTTTGTCTTTATTGGCGGCGTTGACGCAGACCAAGTAATTTTGATTTTTTTCTATACAATAAATGATGATGTCATCAACCAGCCCGCCCTGATCATTGGGTAGCAAAGAATACTGAGCTTCGCCGCTATTAAGCTTTGCAACGTCATTGGTGGTCAGCCATTCAAGTGTCGCCAATGACTTTGACCCTAAAAATCGGATTTCACCCATGTGCGACACATCAAAAAGGCCCACTTGGTTGCGCACGCAATTGTGCTCTTCACGCAGACCCTGGTACTGAATGGGCATGCTCCATCCGGCAAATTCAACCATACGGGCCGATAGTTTTAAATGCTCATCATACAGAGGGGTACGCTTAATTTCAGACATCGAGGGAACTCCAAAGTCTTACTGGATATGGTTTCTATAAAGTGGACTAAAAATCGCGCGAAGCTATGTAAAAGTCAAAGGATCTTGGGGTTTTTCCTAAGGCGAATTTCATTGCTTTTACTTTCGCCGTCGTCAGGCCATTCGATCAGTACGCCACGCGGGATCTCAGGGAATTCTCCGTGGCGGGACATCCAGGCTAGATATTCTCTGGCTTCCCCACGGCAGACAAGTTGTCGAGTTTTCCCCTTTTCAGGCAAATGATCGCCGGTGATGCGCGCTAGTTGGGTAGTGAGTTTTCTGTCGCTGATCTTCGCTTGGTGGCTTGGTGTTTTTGTCGCTAAAAGATAGGAAAAGGTCAAAGTCGAGTTCTTAATAGGCAAGTGCTTTTCAATTTCTTGAAACCAAGTTGGCATTTTCCAATGGATGCGATCATGGCACCAATCCGACTTCGAATGAGTCAGCAACGGACACAGGCCTTGGTGAGTGCAGGGGGCAACAATGTGCCAGCCCTGTTGCAGTAGTTTGCTTCGGGTTTCCATCAGCCGACGTCCATCGTCGCGGGTTGCGGGTTCGATTATTAGTAGTTTTTCAAGTTGTGTAGCCCATGAAGGCAACTCAATGACCTCAGTTAAACTGTAGGAGAAAACCCCAAGACTGGCTGGCGGCACTAAGAAATTTTGCCCGACCTGTTTCAACCATTGGTAGTTCGCAATTTCTTTCTCAGCCACGGACAGGGCCAAAAGGGAACGATGAATTTGCTGTGCAACCGAAGAAAGCTCAATAAATTGAGCACTCAATTTGTTTTCCACCAGAGCTGGCCAACTGCCACTGCCAAGGCCCGAGCCAAAATCAATAATATTTTCTAATCCTGAAAAAAAACTCCAACGCTGGCCCTCTTGAAAAACGGCAAAAGATCGCATCCAGTTCAGCGGGAAATAATAGGAAATATAAGCCGCCACAGCCCAATCTTGATTCCACGGGGTCATCGCTTTCGGATTGTCAGCGTAAAAATCGCTCAAGCGTAAAATTGATTTTGCTAAATACTTTGCATCTGAAATATCGCAATTCCAGTCTTTCAGATTCAGCGCTATTGCCTGAGTTAGATTTTCTGGAAAATCAAAAGTTCTGGTGATAAGGCTCATTTAAAAAGACTCAGCATAACTGCATTTGGTGACAGGAACTTCATGCAGTAGAATTTAGGGCAAGCGGCGCCGATGCAAATTGTTTCGGCCGGGCAATCGACATCGGGAATCAGAGCTGTTGCCTGAGGCCCCCTTGGTGCCCAGCGCGTCGGATGATGGGCAAGGATCGGGGAGTAAAGTCCAATGGCCCGTGTCCCTAGGGCCGCAGCTAGATGTAAAACGCCCGTGCTTGGGGCGACCAAACCGTGTGCATTTTTCAAAATGGAAAGCAGGTCCAACAACGACAATTTACTTTGCAGCCAGCGAACTTGCGGATGATTTCCCCAGCGTTTTCGTAGGGGTGCCAACCATAATTCGTCTTCCGCGGTTCCGGTAAAAACAACTGGACTTTGTGCGACCAATTTTTCAATTAAAATATGATAATTTGCTTCAGTCCAATTTAAGGCAGAACCTGCCATGCCCGCGTGCACGACGACGTAATCACCACTATCCAGTTGCCATTGTTTCAGAAGATTTTCGCTGGCGGGGGCGGTCAATTCTAAAATCGGTGTTTGTGCAAAGTCCTTAAACCATCGATAGCCAAGGGCAAAACGCATCAGATCCCAATTGTAATCGGCCTCGTGCATCTCAGATTGGCTGCGCGATTGGCGCAGGGTTTTATTAAGAAATAGAAATGAATGCCATTGGCTTTTTCGCCCGGCTCGGATGGGAACTCCTGCCCACCAACAGGCAAAACTGGCCCACCATGGGGCATAGAATACAACTGTCAGTGCAGGTTTTTCGGCTTTTAAAAAAGCCAGCAGCTGCCAAAAGGATCGCCAGGATTTTTTCGCTGATAAACTTTTGTATTCGCGTTTTGGTACAGCGTTCTCGGCGATAAAGCCAAGTCCCTCAGAAATGACCCATTTAAAGGAAATTTTTAAATATCGGCAGGCCTCGTCCATTGGTAAAGTCGAAACAAAATCACCGATTTTATCCAAGCGAATGAGAACGACTTTTTTTGGTAAATAGCGATCTTCTTCCATCAACCTAGTTGTAACTTTCCAATGGCGGACATGAACAAACGACGTTGCGATCACCATAGGCATTGTCGACTCTGCCCACCGGCGGCCAGTATTTGCCATTTTTAATCCATGGCAGGGGGTAGGCCGCCATTTGTCGCGAATAAGCGTGTTTCCAATCTTGCGCCGTTAGCATTTCAGCGGTGTGCGGAGCATGAACCAGAGGATTGTCTTGCAGGGTGAATTGACCACTTTCGACGTCCTTGATTTCTTGTCGAATCTGTATCATCGCTTGGATAAAGCGATCGATTTCATATTTTGATTCGCTTTCGGTGGGTTCGATCATCAATGTTCCGGGCACTGGCCAAGACATCGTTGGTGCATGAAAGCCATAGTCGATCAGGCGTTTTGCCACGTCGGTCACATCGATGTGTGAGGTCTGCTTAATGCCCCTGAGGTCGATGATACATTCGTGGGCGACAAGACCTTCTTTACCCTTAAAGAGAACTGGATAATGAGGATTCAATTTTTTAGCGATATAGTTGGCGCTTAAAATAGCCACCAGAGTTGCCTGACGAAGTCCAGGCAAACCCATCATCTTAATGTAGGTCCAAGATATGGGTAAAATGCTGGCGGAACCCCAAGGGGCCGAGGTTGTCGCGCCAATTCCTTTGCTGCCGCCGCATTCAGGTCGATAAGAATGTGAGGGCAGGAACTCCTGTAAGTGGGAAGCGACTCCAATCGGGCCTACGCCGGGGCCACCGCCGCCATGGGGAATGGAAAATGTTTTATGCAAGTTCATATGGGAAACATCTGGTCCGAACTCACCCGGACGACAAAGGCCAATCAGCGCATTTAGATTTGCGCCGTCCATGTAAACCTGGCCGCCGTTGTCATGAATAGTTTTACAGATCTCGACGATACTTTCTTCGAATACACCGTGGGTCGAGGGGTAGGTAATCATCAGCGCCGAAAGACGATCTTTATTTTGCTCGGCTTTTTGTTTCAGATCAGTGATATCGACATTTCCCTGTTCGTCGCAACTTACGACTATGACGTCCATTCCTGCCATCACTGCTGAAGCGGGATTCGTGCCATGGGCTGAGGCCGGAATTAAACACAGATTGCGTTGTTTCTGTCCCCGGCTTTGATGGTATTTTTGTACGACCAAGAGTCCTGCAAATTCCCCTTGCGATCCCGCATTAGGTTGTAAGCTGACGGCTGCAAAACCCGTGATCTCGCAAAGCTGATGCTCAAGATCCTTAATCAGTTCCAAATACCCCTGGGCTTGATTGAGTGGGGCGAAGGGATGCATGCGACTGACCTCAGGCCAACTAACGGGGACCAGTTCAGTGGTGGCATTCAGTTTCATGGTGCAAGAACCCAAAGCAATCATCGACTGAGTCAGGGTGATATCTTTGTTTTGTAAACTGTGGATATAGCGCAGCAGTTGGGTCTCTGAATGATGGGAGTTAAATACCGAGTGGGTCAAGTAATCCGAGCGCCGCTGAAGGGCTTCGGGCCACTCTCGCAAGCGCACGTTGCTAAGAATAGTCTGGACTGAGAAACCGATTTTATTCCCCAGATTAAATGCTGTCCAGATGTCCTCTAGGTCCGATGGCGTTGCGGTTTCGTTTAAAGAAATTGTTATGGTGTTGTTATTCACAAGACGAAAGTTCAATTCAGTTTTTTCTGCTTGAGCTGAAATTGCCGGCGCGTTTTTCGCCGTAATTTTTATCGTATCAAAAAATGTATTTGACGCCACGCTAAAGCCCAGTTTTTTAAGTCCATCAGCTAGGGCCAAAGTCAAAAGATGAATTCGTCCGGCAATTTTCTTAAGTCCATTGGGACCATGATAAACGGCATACATGGCCGCCATGTTGGCCAGCAAAACCTGAGCGGTGCAAATATTCGAAGTCGCCTTTTCGCGACGGATATGCTGTTCGCGGGTTTGCAAAGTCAGACGCAAAGCACGCTGTCCCTGAGAATCGACAGAGACCCCAATCAGGCGACCCGGCATCAGACGTTTATGCGCATCTTTGGTCGCCAAAAAAGCGGCGTGAGGCCCACCGAAACCAAGTGGTACGCCAAATCTTTGCGAATTTCCAACGACGATATCCGCGCCCCACTCGCCTGGGGGCGTGAGCACTGTCAGTGCCAATAGATCGACATCGGCAATCAATAGGGCGCCGTTTTCATGAGTTTTCTTTGCCAGAGCTGCGTAGTCCTCTACCCGGCCATCGGTCGTCGGGTATGAAACAATAATGGCAAAAACAGGGGTTGTGAAATCAAAGTCCAGGGGGTTTTGCAAAATCATTTCAAGGCCTAGCGGCTGGCTTCGGGTCTTCAGTACTTCTAAAACATGGGGATGCATATCTGGCGACACGACAAAGTGGGTCGCTTTATGTTTGGTCAAATTTGCTGCCATGGCCATGGCTTCAGCTGCCGCCGAGCCCTCGTCCAATAAAGAAGCATTGGCAATTTCCATGGCTGTAAGATCCGTCACCATAGTTTGAAAATTTAACAGGGACTCCATGCGGCCCTGGGAAATTTCTGCTTGATAGGGGGTGTAGGCCGTATACCAAGCCGGATTTTCAAGAATATTTCGCTGAATAACAGTTGGTGTAATCGTGTCGTGAAATCCTAAGCCAATAAAAGATCGGTATACTTTATTTTTGCTAAGAATTTTTTTTGCCATTTTCAGCATCTCAAACTCAGAAAGCCCATCGCCGATCGCCATATTTTTTTGGCTGCGAATATTTTTCGGAATAACTTTGCTTGCCATTTCTTCTAGGGTCGAAAAGCCGAGCTCTTTGAGCATGGCTTGGATGTCGTTGTCTTTGGGTCCGATGTGGCGATTCGAAAATTCTTTTTCAGTGGCAATAAGGTCCAACATTAAAAATCTCCAGGTTGTGGCAATTTCCAGCGGCCACAACCTAGCATACTCACTGCTGAATGCCGACAATTAGGGACGGAATGACGCTATGGGAAACCCACAAAATTTGTGGGCTTTGGACATAGTCCTAACGAGAAAGCTTCTTACTGGTCGATTTTGCCGATTTTTTTGTCGTCTTTTTAGTTCGTGAGGCCGCCTTGGCCTTGCTGGAAGACTTGGTTAAATTCTTAAGCAATGAAACAGTCTTTTTGGCCTCTTTCTCAAGTTCGACCTGAGCTTTGCGGATTTTGCCGACCAAAACTTTATACTGGCCTTCTAATTCGCGCAGCTTTGCTTTTGCCTGAGGACGATAGACGTCACTCAGATGCTTAAGCTCAGTTTTAATTTTTTGCGCTTCGTCTTTGATCGCTTCGGCACCGCGTGGACCGCGCAAGTCAGTGAATAGCTTTTTGATATTAAGGGAATAAGTCATAGAAGCCTCCTGGTGGTTTGGTATACGCCACTTTTCTGCAGCTGGAAAGCGCTCATTCTTCTTTTTCCCGAAGCCCGGTTCCTTGCAAGCGGCCTAAAGCGTAAAAGCGAAATCGCGAAGCAGCATGCCGGGGATTTTTCGACCGCCGATTTCGCGCTCGAAATAAGTGCCGATGGCTGGATCAATTTCACTATGAGTTGTCAGCGCTTCTAATTCTGTTCCCCAGCAGCGATACAGGGTTTCGTCAAAGCGCAGGTCGCGAATAGGGCCAACGATCTCGCCCTTTTCAACCCAAAAACAGGCGTAGCGAGTCATCCCTGTGATGCGCGCTGATTGAAGGTCACTCCAGTTGATATAGTGAAGATTGTTAATGTAGATCCCGGTTTCAAGCCGCGCTAAAATATCCTTAGGTTTTAAGTCGCCGCTGTTGATTTCAGGAGAACGCAAGGCCTCGGATTCGGCAGCGCCGTTGGCAATTACCGAAAATTCTTTTGCTGATTTTGCATTGATCAATAGATTCTGAACTTTTCCATTTTCAACCAGGTTCAAAGAATCTGGCGCTAATTCACCCCATTCATTGAAACGACGGGTCAGTCCAAGAGCGAAGTTTTCTTTTAAGGTTAAAAGTGGGCTTAAGCTTTTTTTGCCCTCGATCAATTGGTTAAGCGCGGATTGGCCCCGTTTGTAGGCCGCATATCCAAGTCCGCGCCAAGAGGCCGTGCCTAAAATTTCAGAAACTGCCCCTGGGGCTAGGTAAACACGATAGTTTCCGCGGGAAATATTCTGCGATGGACGTTCCATTATTTTCAGTTGCAGGCAGCAATCTTGGATTTTATTTTTGAATTCGTTTTGGTCCCAAACTGTACCTGAATAAACCGACTTGACGGCTTTATTTTCGCCATCTTTATTTACTGTATATAGCGAAAAATCGAAAAAAAAGTTTTTTATCGCAAACCAATGCTTCTGTCCTTTCGAGTTTTGGTTGGCCCGTACGAGCTCTCCACCAGCAAAAAATCCTGCCATGTCAACATGCGAGGTTGCATCGCAAATATAGGAAATCACTTCGCTACCGCTGGGCGGTGATCCAGAGAACTCTTCGCGGCTTGTGCCATTATTTTTCATCGGCACAAGAAAGGGATCTTCTTGCAAAACCTTGACCTCTTGACGGGCCCTTTCAATCAAGCTGCGCAGGGCATTCATGTCGTCGTCAACGACTCCGCTTAAGGAGATTTTGAAATTTAGACTGCGATTTAGCGATTGAAATGTAAAATCCAATACTCGTTGCTCGACGTTGGTATTTTGTCGAACCAGGGCTTTATTGAAGCGAACATAATCAATGGCTTCGCCACTTAAGCTAAGGCTTAAGTCCTCGGTCGCAGAAAGGCCAGCGAATGACAGCGACGAAATTTCGTTAAACCAAGGCTCGGTTTGCTGGGCGAAACTCATTTGCCACCGCCAAAAACTTCGATATTTGAGAACAGACAGGGCGGGGATCCGTGTCCGACTCGAATGACTTGGCTGGGCTCGCCCTTTCCACACCACGGGGATCCGTAGATTTCCATTTCTTCAGCATTGCCCACGGCTTTCAGGGAATTCCAAAAGGGCACGGTGATTCCTCGGTAATTCGGATTTTTTACAGTCGTGGTAAGTTTTCCATTTTCAATCAATTGGGCGTACTCAGCGCCAAACTGAAACTTATTTCGGTAGTCGTCTATCGACCATGACATATTTGATTGAATAAAAAGACCACGCTCTGTTTGTTCAATCATTGCCTGAAGACTTGAGTTTCCCGGTTCTAAATTAATATTCGCCATGCGATCAATAGGTGCGCGATTCCACGAGGCTGATCGAAAATTAGCAACACCCGGAAGTCCAGACCTAGCTTGGCTTTCTAGGCTGCCAAGCCCGCGCACCAGGATTCCGTCCTTGATCAGAAGTTCTTTTTTTGCAGGGTTTCCACAGTCGTCAAAGCCATAAGATGCAAACTCACCCGGGTAGCTGGGATCAAACGAAATATTCATTAATTTTGAGCCATACTGTAGTTGACCAAAGTCACTGGGTTTGACAAAGCTCCAACCGGCATAGTTTCTTTCATCACCAAGGATTCGATCTAGCTCTAGAGGGTGGCCAATGGATTCATGGATTTGAATCAGCATGTGATCTGGATCTAAAATTAAATCCATGGTCTCTGAAGGGCAGTTGGGTGCAGCTAAAAGTTCAAGAGCTTGTTCACCGATTTTTTCACAGGTTTTTAAAATTTCTGCCTGGTCAAAGGCCTCAAGACCAATTTGATAGCAGCGGCCTCTGCCGCCATGATCCGTGCGGGTCTGTGTGTCCGTGGTATCTTGGGCAGTGGCTTGAAAATTATTGGTCGTCATTAAGAATTCTTGTAGGGTATCCGTGCCACTGGAAGTCAGGTAGTGGATTGTCGTTTCAATCAGGCCAACTGCCGCTTCGGTATTAACAATTTTTTCCGAAGCCTTAAGGACGCGAGAGGCCTTTTGCAGCGTATCGCTGATTTCTTCTAAGGTCATTGAGTCAATGGAGCGGAAGTAAGGACTGCGATAGGTGCCGACAGCCTTGGGTCTTTGTTCGGCAGAAAAGGCGAAAACTTTTTTATGACTTGCGACTTTTGCCAAAGTTGCGGCTTTGTCAAAAGCCCTATTGATTCCGCTAGCTGAAACATCTGAAGTCCCAGCATAACCAAAGTGGCCATTGACCAGCACTTCAACCATAACCCCACAATCGAAAGAGACAGAATTGGTTTCAGGCTTTTCATTGCGAAAGCCCCGAGAATGTGTGGTTTCTGAAACAAAACGAAGTCCGACCCAGTCTGCTTTATTGATCAACGGCTGAAGTCGTCTTCGTCTTTCTTCGCCACTGATGTTATGGCTTGGAAAATGAGGTGTAATCTGCAGGTTTAGCACGCCTGGCTCCTTTACGATGAAAAAGGCCAATGTACCTACGCAAGTGGGTTATTGCTAGCTAGTTTTGCATCGGAACTAGGCCATACTAGGCCATAAAACTCTTTTCCGACCCCTTCTAGGCTAGAAGAATCACAAAACGTGGTCTAGAAAGAAGCCCAGAAAGAATTTTAGAAAGAATCTAGAAAGAATCAATGGGCTGCGGGAGAAGATTTTTTTCTTTCAGCCAATCTGGATTGAAGATTCGCGATTGATAGCGAAGTGCCGAATCACAGAGGATGGAAACAATGACTTTACCCTGACCTTGATGGCGCCGGCCTAATTCGTAGGCTGCAAACATATTTAGGGCGGCCGAGGTGCCAACCAATAATCCATCTTGTTCGGCCAGGTGATAGAGCATAGAAATCATCTTTTGATCGTTGATCGTCATTGCTTCGTCGATTTTGGCTTCTTTGAAGTTCGCAGTCAGTCTCATTATTCCGATACCTTCAGTGACCGAGCTTCCCGAAGCTTTGATTTCACCACTTTGAATATAGCTGCAAAGGCCCGAGCCTTCGGGGTCGACCAAAACAATATGCGTTTTCGGATTTTTTGACTTGAGGTAAGTGCTCACACCAGCCAGAGTTCCGCCGGTGCCAGAGGCCGCAGCAAAAATATCAATTTTGCCATTGGTATCGCTATAGATCTCTGGGCCAGTGGTCGTTAAGTGCATGCGAAAATTTGCCAAGTTTTCAAACTGATTTGCCCAAAAACTATTGGCCGAACTTTCAGCCATTTTGCGTGCGGTGTGATAAAAATGATTTTGATCAGCAAAAGGGCAAGGTTTTACAGCAATAACTTCGGCACCCAGCGCCTTCAGAGTTTGAAATTTTTCAGGGGCTTGATTGTCAGGCATGACAATGACACAGCGATATCCTTTTTGTGCAGCTACCGTGGCCAGGCCAATTCCGGTATTGCCGGCGGTACCTTCATAAATTGAAAAATTTGGCTTCAACAACCCACTTAATTCGGCCTCGTGAATGATGCCCTTTGCTGCGCGATCCTTGACGCTGCCTCCGGGATTTAGGAATTCAGCTTTGCCATATATTTCGCAGCCAGTAAGTCGACTTAAAGAGTCGATTTTAATCAAAGGGGTATTGCCAATAATCTGAGAAACATTTCCCGTTGCCATAGGCATTGTAAAACCTTTTACCCCGTACTTGGTCAAGAGAAGGCTGAGATCTACTAAATTGGCGGACTGCATCTGTGAAGTCCTTTTGCGGTGTTTCTGGTGCTCTTTCTGGGGCATCGCTGGACAAACTAGGTGCAAAAAGCTATTTCCAGTTTATGGATTTACGCTCTGATTTTCTAACTCAGGTTTGGCTACCTTACCCGGCAATGCCCCAGGATTTATTTTCTTTCGGGCGTATCGATGAGCTAACAAGTGATTCCATTAGCTTGGGCGGGCACAAACTGTTTTTGTCGGCAAAGATTTTGCTTGGTCCTGCAAATAAGCCGATCTTAATTGAGGCCGTCAATTTGCGGCTGTATCTTCAAGCTTTGGATTTGATTGGCCTTCGCAAAGAAAATGAAATGGTAAGTGAAGTCTTTCTTTTTGCACCCTGCACGGCGCCCCCGCTTTCGTCGATGGCAAGTGTCAGTCTGTTGCAAAGCTGGCAACTGATGCTAGGAAAAACTCGAGAATTTTTTATGCAAAGACAATTTCTTGAAATTCAAACACCAACTTTGGTTGTTTGCCCCGGCACCGAGCCATTTTTAGATTTTTTCCAGACGGAATACATTTTTGGACGAAAACAACAGACCTTTTTTCTACCAACCAGTCCTGAATTGCACTTGAAGAAAGCCTTGCATCTTGGGTTTAACAAGATCTTTGAAATTCGTACTTGTTTTCGTAACGGCGAACTGAGTCCACTTCATCAACCAGAATTTTTCATGTTGGAATGGTACCGTTCCTTTTCCGATTTAAAATCAATTCAATTGGATCTGATCGAGCTGGTCTGTCATCTGGCCGAAGTGTTTTCTGCAAAACTTTCGCTTTCCCCAGCTAATTTTACTTACAAATCCATGGCTGATCTTTTTGCTGAATTTTGTAACTTTACGCTGACGACAAAAACTTCGATCGAGGATTTGCAAACTCTAGCCCGAAAGTTTGGCAATCCAGTGGACCATTTTACGGATTGGGATGATGTTTTTTTTCAGATTTATGTTGATGTTATTGAACCAAAATTAACGGCATATCCATTTTTGTTTATTCAGAAATATCCGCCCAGCCAGGCCGCATTTGCTAGGCTAACTGAAGATGGTTGGGGTGATCGATTCGAGTTCTATATAAATGGAATTGAGATCGCAAATGCCTTTCACGAACTGAATGACCCGACAATCCAACGGCAAAGGTTTGCTGAGGATTTGCAAAAAAAGAAAGTTCTTGGCAAGCCGTGTCCGCCTTTAGATGCGGATTTTTTACAGGCACTGGCTGCGGGTATGCCACCTTCTGGTGGGATTGCTGTTGGCTTGGAAAGAATTTTTATGGCGTTTACTGGAATTGCAGATATTCGCCAGACACGAATTTTTCCAATGTAATCGAAAATTATTTCGCGAGTATCAGCTAGGATTTATTGATATCTTCTTTGAGTTCTTTGCCGACTTTAAAAAATGGAAGTTTTTTCTCTTCCACATTTATGACTTCGCCGGTGCGCGGATTACGCCCTTGATAGGCATCATACTTTCGATTTACGAATGATCCGAAGCCACGAATTTCAATGCGGTCATCCTTCATTAAGGATTCCACCATCGAATCGAAAATCGTATTCACCACGGTCTCTGCTTTGACTCGGGTGATGCCTGCTTTTTCTGAAATCAAATTGATAAGATCCGCTTTTGTCATAAACCTGCAACCTTGTAAGCTATTGATAACACGGTTAATTATACAGATCTCAAGACCGCTGGTAAGACCTTTTTTCTATGGAGCATCGCATTTAGACCTAACTTAGGCATTTAAACCCTACTTATAGAGTTTTGTGTTCAAAAGAATCGTTCGATACGCATCTTCTACGGTATGAATCATCTTTCTTGTGTCGAAGAGGTTGACAACCTTCTCGCGAGCCCTTTCGCGAATTTCGATAACGGGTAAGGTTCCCGCGAAGATCTCAATGAGCAAAACCGCCAAGGAGTCCGTGTCTGCGGGACGCAAGAGAAATCCATCAACTCCGTCTTCAACAATATTTGCAACGGGGCTGACCTCTGAACCCACGATCACTTTTTTCTGCGACATCGCCTCAATCATACTGGGCTCTAGTCCAGTGCTGCGCGAACTCATATTCACAAAAACATCGGCGATGGAAATATAGTCCGACATCTCTTCAGCCTTTAACGCACCTGTCATAATCACATGGCCGCCAAGGGCCAAGTTCAACATATTGTATTCGATCTCTTTCCAGCCGGGACCGTTACCAATGATCACCATGTGGGAACTGGGTTTTTTGACAACCACTCTTTCAAATGCCGTTAGGATATTGATGACCTCTTTAGGCTCCATCATGTCGGTAATGGTCACCACAACTTTTGCATTTTCTGGAAGTTTCAAAGTCTTTTTCAATTCGCTAGCTTCTGGCCGCGGAGAAAGGTCACCAAGTTCAATTCCATAGGGAACCGAATAGGTGTGGTAATCGGGATAGAGATAAAATCTTTCTAAAAAAATTCTTTGCTGAGGCGAAGTTACAAAAACGCCATTTGCAGTGGCTAAGAGTTCTCGGTCGCCCGAAAAATAGGTGGTCAGGAATTTGTAGGCCATGGCAAAAGTCGTCGCCAAAATGCTACCAACTGACTCTTGAACCATGCCCATTATGCTAAAAATCTGCGACATCTCTGTGGCATTCACATCATAGGCAACAGCAACCCCAAGTTCTTTTTTGTGGCGACCAATTTCCAGGCCAAACTTATCAATGCAGTGAGCTAAGTGAAAAGGTTCTAGCTTGTTCAGCTCGGCTAACTTGAGATACGCAGCTTGGTCAAATTTCATGTGGCTATAATTTGGATAACCTTCATGCAGATAGAATACCCGAACCCCATCTCGGTGAACTTCTTGTTTTCCCAGAGGGCTTTTCGCGGCAATTACGGTGACATGATGTCCTTGCAAGGCAAGACCCTTTGCTACCGGCCAAAGAAAACCTTGATCCGAGGCCCTGCCCAAGATCGGAAATTTTTGCGCAATCATGCAAATACGAAGCTGATCAGGAAGTTGAATTCGGCCCATACTGAATATTATCAAGAGGGCAGGAAGTGGGGTCAAGGGTTTGCTTTATCGCAGGGCTTGGGTGTAAAGGCGGTGCAACTCATTCATCGTTGAGTCAATAGAGTTCGGGATCAACTCATTCCATTTAGCCAGAGGCAAAGTCAAACTTGGGTTTTCATTGAGCAGCCGTTTGAAGTCTTCAATTCTGGGCTCAATCACCCAGCCGGTTTTTTTGTGAATACAAAGGCCAGGATACAGTTCGATTTGCCGGGGGTTTACGATCAGATAGGCCCCGGTGCTAATCGCAATATTGTGAATACGAATGAGCTCCAACAGACTGAGGTCGTCGAAGGCCACAAGGATCGCTTTACTTTTTTTGGCCAAGAGCTCCAGTTCTTGGGCATTTAACTTTTCACTAAGAAAAAAACAGTGAGGTAGTGAAATAGATTTGCTTCGTGTCCCCAAAACAAGCAATCGATACGGAGACAACCACTTCCCCTGCTTAAGTTCCGAAGGAAGCCGGTCCGAGAAAATCAAAAAATAAGGATGCAGGGCCCGTGTCAATCGGTCGACTTGATCGCTTAAAATTTTTGCAGAATCTGTGGCTTCTGCGGTCCGCAGCAAAGGGGGCAGGACTTCCATTGCAGAATGGTGAGTTAGAAATCCCCGTCGTTTGAACGACATCAGGCTTTCTCGTGTTCCCAATGTAACAAAGTGGCATAGTCGAAAAAATGGCTTCCAGGAAAAATCTTTGACGGCTAACACAGATCCATAAAGGCTTGCGGCGACAGCCCGATGTGGCAAGGAGCGAGCCAATCCGGCAATCGCCCAATGCGCTGATTTTGGTTTTTCAACTTGGGGATTGGTAAAAATAAAATGCCATATTTCTGGCGGATTGGAAAGCAAGCGAGGAAAAAGTTTGATCGCTTCCCAGGCTGTCCAATTTTTGAAGTAAGCCAAAACCTGAAGATCAAGAGTGTTCTCGATTAAAGTATTTCGCCCGGTCACGAAGAGGACTTCGTGTTTTTGCTCTTTTAAGGATTTGGCCAGGGCCTCGATGGGTTCCGTCCAGTTTTCACTGATCAAAGCTATTTTGGCCATGGCACATCCATCGCCTTGTAAAGTCTGCCAAGAATTTTTCGGTTGGCTTCGGGGATGCTCCGCAGTGGCAATTCTTCTGGATGAATCCACTCTAACATCAAGTGATGTTTCGCGCGGGGTTCGCCTTTCCAATATAGAATTTCATAAAATAAAATTAGAATATTTACGTCGCCGTAGGAATGGGTGCACGACAGCTTGAGCTGGCCAATTTCGGCTTCAATGCCAAGTTCTTCTTCCAGTTCTCGGGCTAAAGCTTCTTCGGGGCCTTCGCCAGGTTCGATCTTTCCACCTGGAAATTCCCACATCCCAGCCAAGGAGTGGGTTTCTGGACGTTGACCGACAAGCACTTGGTTTCCACGGCGCAAAAGACCCGCCACCACTGGAATCCAGTGATTCTTTTTTGTTCTCGATTTTCTAGCTACGACGTCGTCGCTGTTTGCCACGGTTTTCCTGCTTCTTTCACAACGATTTGCTAGGCTGATACATTACGTGATACATCCGGTTGATTCATCAGCTGAGCCGTATCCTTAAAAATTTCTGGACCATAGAAAACCAGTCCAGAGTAAGTTTGCACCAGGTCCGCCCCAAGTGCGAGCCGTTCTGCAACATCCTCGGGACAGAGAATTCCCCCCACCGAGATAATGAGCAAGTCTTTACGTTTGTCTTTTAAAGCACTCAGGGTGAGTTTGAGCAAATTTTTGGACTTCTCTGCTAAATCTTTTCCAGAAAGTCCGCCGTCTTTTGCGAATGAACAGTTTGGCGGGCGGCTTAGGGTTGTATTGGTCAGGATAAAACCTGAGCAGCCGCCGGCAACGGAACCTTTCAAAGAGCCTTGAAGCTCATCTTCATCCATGTCCGGACTGAGCTTCACCAGCACCGGTTTGCCTTTTGCGACTGTGGTCGCACGCCGAAGCAAGGACTCAAGCCAAGCCTGGGTTTGCAATTCGCGCAGGCCCGCGGTGTTCGGAGAACTTACGTTGATGACAAAGGCGTCGGCGATGGCTTGAAATTTTTCAATCAAAAACAGATACTCGTTTTCTGCGTCGCTGTTTTTGCTGTTTCTGTTTTTCCCAATATTTACAAACACCGGGATACGAAGTTCGGTTTTTGCCTGACAAAGATTATAATAAACATCTTCAGATCCATCATTGGGAAATCCCATCTTGTTCCAAAGATTGCGGTTTTCCCAATCACGGCCAAAAATTTTTCCTGGATTTGGCGATTGAGCCATCGGAGTTACGGTGCCGATTTCTAAAAATCCGACACCTAGTCTTTGCCAAGAGGCAGTCATGGTTGCGTTTTTATCAACTCCACCGGCGATGCCCAGGCGATTGGCAAAAAAAAGATTTTTCCATTGAAAAGAGTCCCAGTTAAAAGTTGGATAATCCCTTGCCGCCGCATAAAATCCCAACCCCCAAGGGGCTAGTGCATGAGCCAACCGAGCTGGGATATATTGCCAAATTTTCATATTACCGTGGATACAAGCCGCGCAAGAGCATCGCTTTTTCTAGGCGTTGAACAGCGCAAGCGATTGCAGCTTTTCTCATGTCGACATTTTTTTCTTTGGCCAAAGCAAAAGAAGTATCAAAAGCCTTGTATAATATGCTGCTCAATCGTTTATTAATTTCTTCTTCGTCCCAGAAGTACGACATAATGTCTTGAACCCACTCAAAGTAAGAAACGACAACTCCGCCGCCATTGGCAATGACGTCAGGCACGATCACCACGCCTTTTTTGTGCAGAACCTGACTAGCTTCGTTGGTCAAAGGACCGTTGGCACCTTCGATAATAATTTTTGCTTTCACCTGATCAACGTTTTTTTCATTGATAACACCATCTAAAGCACAGGGAAAAAGCGAATCGACACTAAGAAGCAGCAGTTCTTCATTGGTTATTTTTTGTGAATTTGGGAATCCAGCAATTGTTTTGTGATCCTTTAACCATTGTTGCAATTGTGGAATATGAAGGCCATCACCGTTAAAGATGCCGCCGGTAACGTCACTGACCGCAACGATTTTTGCGCCTCGTTCGTAAGCGTATTGGGCCGCATGGGCCCCGACATTGCCAAATCCTTGAATTGCAATGGTTGAGCCTGTCATGGTTTTGCCAAGCCGCTGATAAGTGCGCTCGGCAATATAGACAACACCTAATCCGGTGGCACCGGTGCGTCCGACAGTGCCGCCGATTTCGATCGGTTTTCCCGTCACAACACCAGGGCAGGTATAGCCTCGCTCTTGTGAATAGGTATCCATCATCCAAGCCATAGTCTGCGCGTCAGTGCCGACATCAGGGGCAGGAATATCAATCTGGGGACCAATACTTGTGCCAAGTTCAGATGTATAACGACGGGTCATGTTTTGTTTTTCAGTGCGTGAAAGTTTTGTCGGATCAACGGTGATGCCGCCTTTACCGCCGCCGTAGGGAAGACCAAGCACTGAGTTTTTTAACATCATCAAGGCAGAAAGTCCCACCACTTCACCCAATGAAACGTCTTGGTGATAGCGAACTCCGCCCTTATAAGGACCTAAGGTTGAGTTGTATTGCACCCGGTATCCGGTAAATACCTTAACCGAGTAATCATCCATGCGGACGGGCACACTGACGACCAGGCATCTTTTGGGTCTTTTCAGTCGTTCAAGCACGTTTTTGTCAACGTTGACAAGGCTGCCACTTTCTTCAATGAGCTGAAGGGCGTTTTTAAAAAGTGGGTGCTGTAAATGATAGTCAGGACCAAATGCATCAGCAGACATAGAGTTTCCTCGGTTAAAATCAGGTTAAAGATTGAAAGAGAATGCTAAGTTGACTGCTTATGAAATGTCGAGCACGGCTGCAGAGGGCCAATCTGAATTGGATTTGGCTATCTGCATTAGTTTCCGTAGAATGGCCCCTATGAAGCATTTTTTTAGGTCTGGATTGTTGATATTCACCCTTTTCTCCACTCAGTCAGGCTGGGCGGGCCCGGATGATAGCTATTTTCAGTCCTTTTCGAGCTCTTTTCTTGAGGTCTTAAAGCCAGGGTCGGCAAATTATCAAGAACCCACCGAGGGCTATCCTCTTTTTGGCGGGATATTCAAGAAAGAGTATTTGAAGTGGGGCTTACACGAGGGCTCAGAATATGTTTCTGCCGAATGTGATCCCGAGAAAAACCGTCTGGCGCCGTCTCAATATTTTGCAAAATGTGAAAAGCAGTTGGAAACGGGTCTGAATAATCCACTGATGAATGCGTGGGGAACTGTTTGGCTGCAACTGACCCCCTATGAGCATCCCTATTTGCGACCGGTTTTGTTGCACTTGCCAGGGGGGATCAAGCTGCGGGGGCTATTGGCTTTGAAAGGCGATTTTAAAAAGCGACCATTCGTAATTTTCAGGTCGGGTCTTTTTGCCAATGCACAGGATTTTTACCCCGAGCGCTTTCTTTTTCTAAACTATTTCGAACAGAGCTCTTTCAATGTGCTGCTTTTAGAAAGTGTTTCTAGTTTTGAATATGCCGCTAGAAACTCAAGGTTATTGCTAGGCGGCTACGATGAAGGGTTACAGAATTTTTTTATAGCCTCGGCGCTGAAGGATAAGGTTGAACCCATAGCCAAGCTTGTCGATCAGGTCCACTTGTCAGCCATTAGTCATGGTGGTGCAGGACTTTTTTACGCGGCAATTTTAAATGACTTGAACCCCTTACCCAGTGGCAAAGTGATTGCTAGCTTTTCAGCTTACTGCCCAATGCTGGATTTGGCGGGCACGTTTCATCGCTTTCAGGAAAATAAAAAATTTGCCTTGGTTAATGCTTTTTTGAGCATGAATAGAATTCCCAAAATTCAGCATTTGTATCCCGACCTTGGGGTATTTAATTTCGTCGATAAATTGCTGGAAATTCTAAGTGAACAATATGTCGATTCGCAGTTTCTGAAGCCGCCATCCTGGAAATTACCTGCAGAGGGGCCAGCGCAAAGTTGGCCAGGAACTTTCTGGCGAAAGAACGATTTTCGGCAGCACCTTTTGTCGCTGCAAAGTCCCGTTTTAGTTCTAGCGACCGAGCAAGATATATTGGTGCCTTTTGCTCTTAATGCGGGATGGTTACAACAGAACGTGCTCCAGCAAAATGTTCAACAGTATGCCTTTAAGAAGGGCTATCATTGCTCGTTCCCGGTGGCACATAAAACAACTTTGCTGACTGCCATTGCAGACCAGTTTGTTTTGCAACACAGCCCCAGCTGGCCTGCTAGGTCCAGAGAGCTTCGCTATCCGCTGCCGGAAAGTTTTAAGCAAGAGCAGCGGCGCTGGCAAACGAAAGCTCCTTACTTGAATCTGTCTTACTCGGTGGATCAGGATTTGAATTCACTGATCGTTAATGTGGTTTGGCAGCGGGCGCCCATTTTGCCATGGCTGCAATTGTGGCTTAGTCCCAGCAAGAAATTTCGCGTTCCGTTGGTCCAACTCGAGGAGTCCTGGGCGGCCGTCAGTTCATTGGCTGCGAACAAGGCCGTTCAATCGCTGTTGCAGACCTGGGCCGCCGCAAATATCCGCGTTTTTGTGGATGGCAACGAACTTGTTTTTCATTGGCCAGATTGAAATCCAAAAATTTGCTATCAAAGTTTTTCCAACACAGCATGGTTTGCTGCTGCAAACCAACTGGAGTGCTGGGCCAATTCTAAGAGGTAAGCCTTCACATCCTGTTGGCTTTCGAGGGGTATGGACTTCAGATCGTAGATGTGCTCATCGGGCACATAACGGAAGGTAAAGTTGACTCTGCGGGTATCAAAGTTTGTGGTGTTATCTTTAAACTTCTCATTCCATTTTTGCTCGACCCTTTGGACCCGGTGAAAAAGATGCTTTTTATAACGGTCACTGGCAAAAATCTGAGCACTGCTGTCCTCAAGCCACTGTTGCAATACGACCTGACTTTGCGCCTTTCGATCCTTGGATTCAACAAATTGAAACAGAGCGCGATCGCCCAAAGAAATGGAGCCCACGGGACCGGGCTCGAAGTCCCTGTGCTCGCCAACGCGGGCGCAATCGACCCATTTTCCGTTTTCAAGCTTGTTGCCGTAGTAGTTAATTAAACAAGTGTTGAAATGCCATCTTCTGGGAATATCTTTGGGCTCAAACTCGTTGCGTGCAATGTCTTCCATTTGCAACGCCAGTCGTTGCAATGCCGGCGGAAAGGGCTCGGCTTTGACACAGCGGTATTCAATACCCTTGGGCGGATGATAGTAATTGAGGCAGGCAAATTGCCAATTTCCCAGCCAGTAAACGGGGCGCAATAGCTGTCTTTGCGCGGCCCCATCGGGGGGTGGATTGTTGGCAGAGTAGCGCATTTCCCAAATCGGATAGATTGACGCCAGGTAATCCAATATGGATTTGCGGTCAACTGGCGTTACAAATTGGGATCGGTAAATTAGGCCGCGAGTTGTTCGCTGAGGGCTTTTTGACATTGAAGCTGCTTATATGCTTAAATCAGCAAATGTCAAAACAAGGTCTTCAAGTTCCAATTATCCAGGCCGGTCCGGCAGAGAAGCAGAAACTTCTTGCACAAATCCCAAAGCTGGCTGGGAAAAGAATTCTCGTTATCGGCGATGTGGGCTTGGATGAATATATATTGGGTGAGGTTCGGCGTATTAGTCCAGAAGCTCCGGTCCCAGTTCTAGAGGTTGAAAGAGAAGACCTGCGCTTGGGTATGGCCGGCAACGTTGCTCAGAATATCAAAAGTTTGGGTGGAGTTCCCATTTTGGTTTCGGTGATTGGCCGTGATTCTGGGGCCGAGTTACTACGCCAACTTTTACAAACAGCGGGAATTTCGCCAGAGTGTTTGGTGGTTGATGAAAATCGTCCCACCACCAGAAAAGCCAGGGTTATGGCTAAGCATCATCATCTTTGTCGAATTGACTACGAAACCCGAAAATTTATTTCACCCGAAATCGAGCGACAGTTGTTGGACACCGTTGGCGAAGCCTTGTCGTCAGTTGATGCGATGATCATCGAAGATTACGCAAAGGGTGTCTTGGGTCGGACTCTATTGCAAAAATTGATTCGGTTGGCCCATGAAAAGAACAAAAAAGTAGTGGTTGACCCCCATAAAACCAATCCAGGCGATTTTTACGCCGGCGTTGACCTTTTAAAGCCTAATTTCGATGAGGCCGTCGCTTTGTCGGGACTCAATTATGATGATTTGCGGGATCACCCAGATAAGGTGATTGAGGTGGGACAGGCCTTACAGAAAAAAACCGGCGCTAAAGAAATTGTGATGACCCGAAGTAAAGAGGGCATGACCATTTTTTCAGGCGACAAAGTAGTCCAGGTGCCAACCTTTGCGCGACAAGTATTTGATGTGACCGGAGCCGGCGATACGGTTATTGCAGCGCTGACTTTGGGGCTGGTGTCGGGCCTGCCATTGACCGAGTCTTGTATGTTAGCTAATTTTGCAGCAGGTGTGGTTGTAGGACAGGTCGGATGTGTTCCCTGCACGACCGCCGAGTTAAAAGCTTATATAGAATCCACGGATTGAAGACCCACGGAGTAGATAAACGGAGTAGATAAACGGAGTAGAGACATGAAACTTGGCATGAACTTTCGAATTTTACTGTTGTTCGTTTTTTGCTTCGGTAGCCCGGCAAAGGCGGCGGACCTCTGTTCTAAAGTTACAATTGATTTTATTCGAAGCGTTGCCTTTTCCTATGGCGAGCTCGACGGCGGTGAGTTCCTATCTAACGGTGCCTTCCACTATGGTTCGGACGGTTTGGTTGAATTCACAGGTTCTTTGAAAAATACAAGCAGTATCGGTAACTTGAAGATCGGTTTTCGGCTTAATTCCCAGTGCCAAATTCGCTGGTCCGAGATCCGTTCGCGCAATTAAAGTCTTTCTCACTAGGGCACGCCCCAGTTTATGAAAATTATGCCCGCTGGCTTTCAAGGATTGGTTTTTACCCTTTGAGAAGGCCGTTAAGTCTGGTAAAAATCCGGGGTTCAAGCTTAACCATGAAAAGGCCCTGCAAATGACGTTCGATAAGTCCGAAAATACTGAAAACGCCGAAAACGAACTCGCCTTAGCTAAGACCTCTGCCGAAGCCTATCAGGAATCCTATCAACCAAGTTTTACAGCCTATGAAAATAACTTGAATGATCTAGCTGTTCATGAATTGTCGATGAAAGAGGCCCGAGAGCAAGGACCTGTAAATTTTTACGGTATGACCCAAGAAGATCTTCGCTCGTTTTTTGGCGGCCTGGGTAAAGAAAAATATCGAGCACAACAAATTTTCAAATGGGTTTACGAGCAACGCATTAATGATTTTGATAAAATGAGTAATCTGTCCAAGACTTTTCGTGAAGAGCTTCGCGGTCTGGTGGATTTTTCATTACCAAGGGTTGTTCAGCATTTAAAGTCGATCGATGGGACGCAAAAATTTCTATTCGATGTTGGTGACGGCAATACAGTTGAGGCCGTGGTTATCCCCTCCGAAGATCGTTTGACCTTGTGTATTTCTTCTGAGGTCGGTTGCAATATGGCCTGCAAATTTTGTTTTACCGGAAAGCAAAAATTAAAGCGACGATTGAAAGCTCATGAAATCGTTGGCCAGTTTATGCAAGTGCGAGATGCCTTACCGGAAAATCGCCGTCTTTCAAATCTGGTATTTATGGGTATGGGCGAGCCTCTGGACAATCCGGAAGCGGTTTTTAAATCAATTCAGATTCTTCATGATCCTTGGGGTGTGCACCTTTCCCGTCGCAAGATCACGGTATCGACGTCGGGCCTGGTTCCTGAAATGTGGCGCATTCAAAATGCAGGTGTGCGCCTGGCGGTTTCGTTAAATGCTTCGAATGACCAAATCCGCTCGCAAATCATGCCAATTAACAAGCGCTATCCAATCGAGCAGCTACTAGAGGCCTGTCGCCAATACGGTCGCGATACCGGTGACAAGGTGACCATGGAGTACGTTCTGCTGAAGGGGATTACTGATCAGATTGAACATGCTCGAGAGCTTTATTTGCTGACCAAAAATGTTCCGTGCAAGATCAACATTATTCCATTCAACGAACATCCGGGCTCTGGATTTGAGCGACCTGATGACGTACAGATCCAAAAGTTTCATGCCGAGCTCATGCGCTTAGGCGCCCATGTTTTGCTACGCAGAACCATGGGGCGGGATATTTTTGCAGCCTGCGGCCAGTTGACCAGTGAATATGACAACAAGCCAAAGACGATGGATATTTCCAATTCAAAAATTGGGTCAATTTATTCCAAAAAGAAGAATCCTGACATGCTTCAGCCTGCGGCTGAGTAGGCGATTTCGCAGAGCAACTCATCCCGCCAATAAATTGGTGTCAGGTTTCTGCTGACAAAATGATCTATAATAATTTATAAAAGAGCCCTAACTTTTAAACCTTTCCAGGAGAGCACTGTGGCAGATATTTTAGTCGTTGGTAGTCTTGCTTATGATTCTATTGAAACACCTTCAGGTAAGGTGGATCGGGCCTTGGGTGGTTCTGCCAATTACTTTGCTTTGGCCTCATCTTTGTATACTGGCGTTCGCGTGGTTGGTGTCGTTGGCGATGATTACGAAGCCAAAGACCTAGAGCTATTGACGTCACGAAATGTAGACACCACTGGGATGACGGTCCAAAAAGGAAAAACTTTTCATTGGTCAGGTTACTATCAAGGTGACCTTAACGAGGCCGTGACCCGTTCCACTGAGCTCAATGTTTTCGAACACTTCAATCCCAATTTGCCGCAAAACTACCGTGATTCTCAGTTCGTTTTTTTGGCGAATATTTCTCCAGATTTGCAGTTAAAGGTTTTAGAGCAAGTCACGAAGCCGCTTTTTGTCGGTATGGATACGATGAACTTTTGGATAGACTCTAAATTAAATGACCTCAAGGCTGTTTTGAAAAAAGTTGATGTGGTCTTGATCAATGAAGGTGAAGCGATGTCGCTGACGGGGGCGCACAATGGGATCGCCGCAGCCGCAAAGCTTTGTGAAATGGGACCAAAAGCTTTGGTCATTAAGCGTGGGGAATACGGATTTGTTCTTTACACTCAGGCTGATGGATTTTTTATTTTACCCGCATTTCCATTACCAGAAGTGATCGATCCTACCGGTGCTGGCGATACCTTTGCCGGTGGATTTTTTGGCTATTTGGCAAGTTTGAATCGGGCACCGGTGGCGCAGGATTTAAGAGAAGCCTGTGTTAAAGGTACGATCTTGGCTAGCTTTACGATTCAAGATTTCAGTGTTCGATCGCTGGCGAAGGTTACTCCACGGGATATCGAAACTCGCTTGGCGGCTTATCGAAAAGTTATTTCCTGGCATTAGCCTTTCGTTGCTCTGGGGATCAATCTGTAAACCCTGGGGCTTCCTGCCCTCAGGCGGCCGGAATACGGCGTCCCGCAGTCGTCGGATATCAAGATGTCCCTTGAGCCAACGAAATAATAGCTCGACGGCCCAAGATCGTTTGCAAATGTCAGAAGTAGTACGAGCAGAAATTTTCAAATCCGAACAAACAAAATGAAATATTTTCTGTCTCAGCGAACCCCGCTAGGAACAAAGCCGCAAAACCAAGCCGCAAAAATAGCACGAGATTGGGGCATTGGTCAGTTCCCAGGTTCAAAGTTCACGCACGCCTTAATAAATTCCCCATTTTTTAACGAGTTCCTCAAATTGCCTTCGGCAAATGAGTTTAAAAAATGACGCGTCTTTGTTGAATTTTTTCATATTTTTGCCCCTCAGTTAAGATGCAATATATGTATTGCAATATAACTGAGGGGGTTATAAAAGGAGCTATGAAAAAGCTAACAGACGAAGAACTAGGCAAGGCATTCAATATTTGGATAAAAAGCTACACGAGCAGCGAAGTGGATGATGCTCTAAGACCGTTCTTAAATGATAGGATAAAGGCCTTCGTTCCTGGCCATCAAGGTTGGCTCAAGAAAGCTCGGAACGGACTTTTTCTGTCGGCAGCAGCTGTTTCAAAAAAAGCAAAAGTGAGCAGAGCTGCATATTCAAAATACGAGGACTGCGAAGAAAAAGGTTCAATCACTTTGGCAACATTGGCCAATGCCGCCAAGGCCATGGATTGCGAGTTGGTTTATGCGATCAGGCCCAAAAGCAAAAAATATTTTTCGCAAACCATCTGGACGAAATTATTGCGGCAAGGATTGTTGCATCCATGGATAAAAAAGTGTGATCAAAAAAGAAGGGCTGAGGGGCTGGCCTACGTCTTAAATAAACTCATGAACGACTCAAAGTTCCGCAGAGAACAAGGATGGTCGCAGCAAGCAAACAAGTGAAACCCTTCCAAAATGTTTGAATTTTCTTTCGCATTCACCAAATTTTGAATGACTTGTGTACTTCTTCGTCGGTTAATTTCTTCATAATTCCTTTTGCAGCTCGCTCCGTAAGATTGCAATGTATATATTGCAATCTTACGGAAGTGCAAAATGGTCAAAAAATATTTTTATGTTTCTGGTTTTTACAGTCCAAATTTGGAAAAAATTTGATTGGCGATTGCAAATTCGTTTTCGCCGAAGTCTAAAGGGTTTTCTGGTAAATACAAAACCTCTTGCTTAGACCCCTGATGCAATTTTGCAAGTCGCCTTTGGGCGGATTGCCAATAGCGCTCTTGCCAAATCTGGTTTGTTGCGATCACAAAATTTTTGCTCAGGTCTTGGCTTCGTTTCAGGGCGCTAATTGCAATTCTTTTTTTCTTTGGAAAAATAAAATTAAGACCTTTGCTGATGCTGTTCTTATTGTAGAGCTCGAGAAGAAAATAGGTGGCCGCACAATTGGCCTGTAAATAACTACGGTAATCCTGTTTGGATCGATGCGCCCAGGGGTCCTCGCCACCGGTGCGGTAGATGGTCTTCAATCTTTCAAATGCTGGGGATAGCTTTTTTCCTAGTTGATCAGCCAAGGCCAGATCCAAAGTGATCACCAGGCTTTCTGCAAAATTAAGATAACGACAAAAATCGATTTTGTCAGAGGGGGCGGGTGGTAGAATGGCCCAAAGAATGCGGTGATTTTGTTCATGGAATAAAGAGACACCATTAAAATCTAAAAATTTTTCGATTTCATTTTGTGGGTCGGTGACCTCGCAAAAACCGCCAGCTTTAAACCACAAGAGCTCGCTTTGGATTGGTGAATAGTCGATACAATTCATGAAAAGATCTTGAGAACTTAGTGAACGTGCCACAGAGCAAAGCTTTGGCGAAAACTTACCGCCGAAATCCACGTAGATCTTTCGACTGTTGCGATAAAGTTGGCTTAATGCAAGCGCTTGGGAATCAAAGGGGTACTCGGGCAAAGCAAGGTCTTCGAACTTTGAGGGCACCGGAATTTTCAATAGCAAGCCAATATCATTTAGAAATTGAGCTAACCGTGAGGTTCTCTTTTTGGCGTTTAACTTATTTTTTTTCATAATTAGATTCATAGCAGGGAATTGGGCCATCCAGCACCAGTAAAGCTAGACCTTTTTGAAAAGCAGCTCGAGCATTTTAAGTGGGCCGCATCTTAAGTAGGGCTTAAGTCTAGCTCGGGAACGCTTATAGGGCTATTGGATCTTGGTGCAGGACTTCGGTCGGGTCCGTGCTTCTTCGCCTTTCAAGTAAATGTCTGGCTGCCGCTCAATTCGCGGGGCTAGGTCTTTAGCAATTCTTAGTTCTTTCCGATAGTTGTCTTAGGTATGACAAAAAAAGACGGAAAGAAGACACCCGGAGATCTCTTGAGTGAGTCTTTGATGCAAGATCTAATTAATCAGGCATCCGAAGACAATACCGTGGTATCGAAGAAGAAAGTCAGAAGTGAAGCTAGCAAAGTTGCCAATGCATTTTTGCAGGGTGATGGTATTGCAAGCAATGACTACACAGCTTTGTCGGATCCAAATAAAACAAGTTTATCCGCTTCGACACCAAAAGGACCAGCGGGACTAACTAGGGTAGCTCCGACAGCCGCGTCTTCATCAGCTTCTGTCTCAGCTTCTGCCTCAACTCCTTCGTCAGCTCCTGCCTCAGCTCCTTCGTCTGCTTCTTCGTCTGCGCCGCTGCCTGTTTCTTCGTCTGCGCCTCGATCTGCTGTGCCCGCATCGGCTCCCGTATCAACAACTGCATCCGCGCGATCGTCGGCGCCGCTATCCGAACAGATCGCGGATGATGACAAAACTGTGCTTAACCATAATCAAGCGGTTATGAAAAAGCCAGAGATCGAGCCCGAAGCGCAGATTTCCGTGGGGCCGAAAAGCACACCAACGCCACTGGATTTAAAGTTCGGCCAAGCCGAGACCCTCAAGTATGCGCAAAAAAGAATCAACGAATTGGAAAGAGACCTCGAGAACATTCGTCGAAGCGGGGAAATTCTAACGGCCGCCAACGAGCTTTCAAAGGCCCAGGTTGAATCATTGTTTTCAAAAATTCAAGTTTTGGAAAAAGTGAATTTTGAGCTGCGACAAGCTAATGAAAATGAATTGCAGATGTTCAAAGAGGCTTTGCAGCAAAAAGATGGCGAAAAAATAAAATTACGAAATAAAGTTGAAGAACTTGAAAACCGACTTTCGCAGGATATGCGCCGGATTCGGGTGCGCGAGCGCGAGCTTGAAAATCGATTGGAATTAGCCCGTCTTGAAAAAACGGCGCTGGTTCGCACTAAAGATGAATCGATTCTGGAGTTAAAGCGCAAAATCGACAATCTGGAGTCCGAGCTTGAAACCTATAGAAATAAAATCGTCGAGCTGCATGGCCGGATTGAATCAAATCAAGAGCAGTTTGGTCGAACCGTTCGGGCCTTGCGTTTGGCCTTAGCCAACCTAGAAAGTTCGGACGAAGAGACCAACATAAATATACCCATTAGCGCCTACAAAAAAGCTGATTAGCAATGGATACAGCAGTCCCAACCGAACCCCAGGAAGCAAAGCGAAAACAGATCAAATTGGTGGTCAGTGACTTGCATTTGGGAAAAGGACGCCTGCTGCCAGGTGGGGGTATTAATTCATTAGAAGAATTTTATTACGGGGAAAAGTTGGTTGAATTTATCCACTACTATTCTTCAGGGGCATTCAGGGACTATGATGTCGAGCTGGTTATCAATGGGGATTTTTTAAATTTTCTTCAGTGTGATTATCGCGGACATTTTTTAACTGTTCTAACGGAAGCCGTCTGTTTAGATGTATTGATGGCAATTATTCAAGGGCACCGTAATGTTTTTAAGGCCATGGCGGAATTTGCCGCTAAGTCCGGAAATATCATAACTTATATCTGCGGCAATCATGACCAAGCAATGCTTTGGCCGGCTTGCCGAGAGTACCTAAATCAGATTGTGGGAACACCAATTCGTTTTAAAAACTTGGTCTACTTTTTTGATGGCGTGCATATTGAACATGGGCATATGCACGAAGCCGCCAATCGTTTTGATCCGCGGCGATTTTTTCTTAAAAAAGACTTGGCCGAGCCCATTTTAAATTTGCCTTTTGGTTCACATTTTTTTGTCGATTTTGTTCTAAAGGTAAAACAACGGTATCCTGTGGTGGATAAGATTCGACCATTTTCAAAAATGGTGCGCTGGTCGTTGATCAATGAAACATGGATGTCGATCACGACATTGATTCAGCTTTCCTTCTATTTTATTAAGTCCATTTTTGCCCGTGATGCCCGTCGCCGTTGGACCTTCAAAAGTTTGCTGCAGATATTTTTTGAAAGCGCTGTCTTTCCGGATTTAAGTGAGGCTGCCCGTAAAGTGCTCAATGATGACAGGGTGCATACTGTAATCTTTGGCCACAATCATGTTTATCAATATCGCCAGTGGACTGAAGACAAAGAGTATTTCAATACCGGAACCTGGACCGAATTGACCTCACTGGATATTGTTTCGCTTGGAAAATTGACGAAACTTACCTTCGTATTAATTGAGTATCCCGAAGACGGGTCACGGCCTAGGGGTCGTCTTAAAGAGTGGCGTGGCTACCATCGAATCGAAGAAGATGTTGCCGTTTGCTAGTCTAATCGCTATACACGGTGATGCTTAAAATAAGTCAAAAATCACATTCGACGGATCCTTTTCTTTTAGAAAAATCACAGCGCGCACTGAAGACTCTTTTAGCGCGAAATGATTTGGGCTTTATGCAAATCCCAATGCGCGATGAGCTATGGCGTGAGATCGAAAGAGTGGCAACGGAGCTGCGCGGTCAGTGCACCGATTTGGTCGTGGTGGGTATCGGAGGCAGCGGTCTCGGGCCACGAGTTGTGCAAGAAATTTTTCAAACCCCGCAGTCCGATCGACGATTGCATTTTTGTGATAACGTGGATGCCCTTGAGTTCAAGCGGTTGTTTGCTGGCCTGTCTAATTTGGCCAAGACAGCATGGGTGTTTACTTCAAAAAGTGGCTCGACGATTGAAACGATTGTTTCGGCTGATTATATTTTGGAAACTTATCGTCGTCAGTCGTTACCCCAGCCCGTCATCTGTGCGGTGACTGAATTACGAGCCAATCCCCTGTTCAATTGGGCGCAAAAAAATAAGGCTTCAATACTAGAAATTCCTTTGGACGTCGGCGGACGATTTTCAGTTCTGACTGCCGTGGGAATGTTGCCAGCCGCGTTTCTTGGGTTGGATATTCAGGAATTTCGCCGGGGGGCCAAGCAAGCCTTGGCTAGCGGTCCCGAGATCTCAGATTTTATGGCGCAAACCTTGATGAGCTTTAAGCGTGAAGAATGGATTTCTTTATTTTGGTTCTACTGTTCTAGTTTAAAAACTTTGGGGGCGTGGCTACAGCAGTTATGGGCCGAGTCTTTGGCAAAAAAACTGGATCGCCAAGCAAAAGCTGCCCCGCGTGCAAGCACTCCTATGGGGGCCGTGGGCGCCTGTGATCAGCATTCGATTTTACAACAAGTCATGGAGGGTGCTCCTGATAAATTTGTCACTTTTGTTCGTGTTAATACTGCCGAAAGCGGTCCCTGGGCCCTTGAGACCTCTGGGTTTCCTGAAAATCAATTTTTTGTTGGTCGACAAATGGGGGAACTATTGGCTGCCGAAGCCGAAGCCACTCGTAAAGCCCTAAGCCAAGAAGGGGTTTCTACCCTTGAATTAAAGCTCCATGATTTAAGTCCAGCTACCATCGGATACATTTTTATGTTCTGGGAGCTCGTGGTCGGTGGCCTAGGCGAGGCCCTGGACATCAACGCGTTTGATCAGCCCGGGGTCGAGCTGGGCAAGAGACTAGCCAAAGAAATATTAAAGTCGTGATCCTTGTTTCTGATTGGGTGAGTTCCTATAATCATTGTAATGGCCCAAAACTCTGAAGATGAATTAGACAAGACGATCGTTTCGGGATCGGACACTTTTAATGGAAGGGTCCGAGCTGCTGATGATTCGCCGCCAACATTGGTCGTCCTCATCGGACCCGCCGGATACGTCGGCAAACAATTTGCCCTGACTGAGCAAGAACATATTTTAGGACGTTCCATCGACTGTCAGATTTACATAGATGACAAGAGTGTCAGCCGCAACCATGCCCGGTTTGAAGTCACGGGCAAAGATGTGTTGGTGCAAGATTTGGGATCTTCGAATAAAACTTATATAAATAATGAAGAGCTTGCGCCGAATGCTCCAGCGCGCCTTTTAAATAACGATCAGCTTAAAACTGGAAATGTAATATTTAAATTTCTGGAAAGTGGAAACCTTGAGGCCATCACCAATAAAGAACTTAATGAAAAGGCTGCAAAAGATGCCATGACCGGGGCTTGGAGCAAAGGCGCTTTGATTGAAAAAGGTCCAGAAGCGATCAAGCGATCTGAAGTCCTGGCCGAAGAACTCAGTGTTCTAGTTTTTGATATCGATTTTTTTAAGAAGGTTAACGATACTTACGGGCATGCTGGCGGTGATTGCGTTCTGCGCGAACTGGGCCGCTTGGTAAGTACCAAGGTTGTGCGTTCCCATGACTATTTTGCGCGCTATGGGGGCGAAGAATTTGTAATTTTGTTACCGGCCGCAGGTATCAAAACGGCACTGGACGTGGCTGAGCGGCTGCGCACCATGGTTGAATCCTACGACTTTCATTTCGAAGATAAACAGATCCATGTCACGATTTCAATTGGTTGCGCGACTAAGAAAAGCGTCGAAAGTTACTGGGACACCCTCTTTAAGCGGGCAGATGAAGCTCTTTATCAGTCCAAACAGACCGGAAGAAATCGAGTGACTCTAGCACCCTAGGTTGTTTTCCTAGCCGATTCGGTTTTCGCATAAGAATCCCTTATACAAAAAATAATTAATAATTTCAGCAACTTACCCAGTTTGGCACCACTTTCGTGGTCCGCCGATTGCACAGATAGTTAGCAAGAGTCAGCAGTTTGATGGGCAGAAAATAATGTCAGAAGTAACTAACCCATTTGCGACAGGGGCGAGTCATATGACCGAGAAAGAATGGACGGACGGCGAAATTGTCGAACAGGTAAGGCAGGGCGATAGGAAGGCCTTCTCCACGTTGGTAAGAAGGCATCAGAAGGCACTGCTAAGAATGAGTTACCGATTTATGAAGGACATGGATGCGGCAGAGGACGTCGTGCAGGACGCCTTTATCAAAGCCTTCGAGCGCTTGAGCTCCTTTGAATCACGATCTTCTTTTAAGAGTTGGTTATTTCAGATCGCGATCAATACGGCCAAGAACAAGCTCAGAGATCGCAGTCATGACATGAGTGATATCGATGACGTCCCTTTAGCGGTAATGGCCAGAGCCGAGAATGAGTTAGTGCAAAATGCTGTTGCTAAACTGATTCAGAAACATGTTGAAGCGTTGCCTTTTAAGCAGCGCACAGCTCTGGTTCTGCGGGTCTATGAAGATCTAAGCTTCAAAGAAATCGCAGAAATAATGGAATGTCCCTACGACACAGCGAAGGCTAACTATCGGCATGCACTGATGCGTTTAAAGGAAGAATTATCAGCACATCAGGACCTCGAAAGATGGTCAGAAGATTACGGTGGAATTTTTATGGAAATGTCCAGAGTCGCAGAGGTTGAATCATGAAAGACAATTGGCTTATCGAATACTCTGAGGGCGAAGTCGACCCAAGGATGAAAAAGCAAATGCAGGCGCATCTGGACGCCAATTCTTCAGAGAAGAAAGCTCTGAATCAGTACCAAAATACCAAACAGAAGCTGCAGACTTATCAGCAGGCGCTACCCGATTTAGACGAGGCCTTCTTTGATAGCCTGCACGATAAGATCATGAGCGCCATCGATGATAAAGAGCTACCAAAGCGGCCACCCCGGAGCCGTCTTCTTTGGGCCCCAAGATTGCCGAAAAGTTGGTTTCTTGCGAGCTCAACTCTGGCGCTAGCTGCGGTCATTTTTATAGGCGTCGGTTTGCTTAGAAATCAGTTAAATTCAAAAAATATCATGCACCACGCCATGGGTTCACCTGATGAGTTAGCCGAAATGGCGAGTTATCAGAATTCAAATGATTTTTTTGTAGACGTTGCTGGACAAAATTTTCATGATTTAACTACGAAGGATCTTAAAGATCTCATTCGAAGTAACTAATACAAATAATTGGTCGCTTCCGATGAGGGGAAGCCACCATGAAGATTTTTATCAGCCTGCTGTTGTTTCTTACCTCGGTTTCATCCATTGCGGCAGAAAGTCGCAATCGCATCGAAGAACTTTTTCTTTGGAAAATGTCAGAAGATCTAAGATTAACTGTCAGCGAAGAAAAATCTTTTTCTGAATTGATCCGTAGTTTGAATAGTCGCAAGTCTAAATTTAACGAAACCATTCAGGTCCATTTGAAAAATATGTCCCAGTCCAAAGCGGTTAAAGAAAAACAAACCCTGATCAAAGGTTATCGAAAAGTATTAAGCGAATACAATCAACTGCAACTTGAGGAAGTGGACAAGATTTTAAAATTGTTCGGTACCGACAAGGCCGCTCAGTACTTTGTTCTAAAGAATGATATTTCCAATCGACTTAAGGGAATGCTCGCGAATCCAGAAAATAAGACCGAAGAAAAAAAGCCAAAACCTTTACCGAAATTAATTGAAGAATAGAACTTGGCTTTTCATCTTTACGGAACGCACTCACATGTTTCGCTTTGCACGGCTTTTAATTTAATAATGGGCGGCGAAAAAATACTGATCGGCCCGCAAATCCCCTGAAGTCTGGGAGCATTGGTTGGACAAAGAACTTCGATCCGCACCTTGGGAACATTGAGCTGTGTTGCATTTGTAAAGTTGGTTTTCGTAGTAAATTGAATGGAATGCGTTTGTGAATTTCCAGGTAATGCCGTGGTTAAAAGCGGGTATGTTTTTGTTTGCCATTGGGTTGTTTCAAGCAAGGTGTACTTTACGCTGCAGGCGCCAGTGGATCCAGATTTATTATTGATCACGGCAGATATCCCGCCAGATCCAGCATAGGTCGCGCCTACCCGGCTGACAAAGGTGTATGAAAAAAGATAATTTCCGGTAAAGCTCAAAGAGCAGCCGGGTAATTGCTGGGGCGAAACCCCCGCTTGCACAGATATCCCAAGTGTATTGCTACGGCAGAGCATTTTGCCTGCTGCATCTTTGGCCTCGGCAAAACGAGTGTAGGAGCCAAGCGCTGTCATTGTTTCTTTATAGCCCCCGGATCCCGATGCTGCCATGGTAATTCCGAATAAATCATCGACTGTATTTTTTTGGCCGAAAAACAAAACTGTCTGAATGGGTGCCGTTGAAGGCAAGTTCGCCGGCGCCTGCAGACGGTAGGTAACTGCGTCGCCAACCGCCACAATAGTTCGGTCTGGAAGTAATGAACAGCTTGGTACTAAATCGATCATGACATCATTACTGCGACAAATAGCTATTCCTTGCGGATCGCGAAGTCCAACAAAGACCGAGTATTTGCCGGCATCAAAGGCATCACTATAGGGATAGGCCAGTCTAAAGCTTGCACTGCTTTGAACAATCGAAGCACTTTGAATTCGTGTCAATTCAGCAGAGCCATCAGGCAGCTTTTTTCTGAAAATCCAGAAAGCTTCGCCGACTGCACCGCCACCTAGATTCATACTCACTTGATCGGCGATATGAAATACAGGAGCTGCTGTGGTAAGTGGACAATTTCCAAAAGCCGTATCGCCGAAATCCTTGATCGATTCTTCGTCAGAAAGACTGAGGTCATTCTGTGACTTTGCGACCACGTCTTCATAGGTCTCGCGTTTAGCACAGTTCTGAAAGAAAATCGGCATCGCCGCCAACGCAAATAAAAGAATCGCAAATTTCCATGTTTTACGAAAAGTCATGTCTGCGCCCCCATAAGGATTCCAATGTCTAGTTTAGCAAGCAAGATGAGGACCAAGCAAGTGGCAATGGACCAAATTGGATTAGTAACGGTTATACAGCCGTTTTATGGCAGTTCTCAAATTGAAACATCGGTTTTTTAAGCACTTCTTTTTGCCACTTGACCATAGTTTTCACAGATAGTCTTCACAGATGTCGGGTTCCCATATTAGGGTGTGTTTTTTCATAGTAAGTCCTAAAATCGTGGGCATAGTTATCGCGAAAGGAATGCGACCGGCGATAGCATTGATGCTAGTAAAAGTGAAATAAACATATAGAAAGCATATTTATAAATCGCCAATTTTTGAAATTCAGCGGTGACCAAGTCAGATGCGCAGTTACTGTCCCCGCATTTCCATGATGTGTCCTAGCCAACCCAAAAGTTGTTTACGTACATCAAAAGAAATAGGACCTGGAAAGTAATTCCTGCTGCCAATACAAGCGCCCTGGTTTCCCAGCCTGAATTGGTCAGGAGTTTTCCAAGAACAATAAAAGCTGGGAAGATCACTGCGCCAAAGCGTATGAATGACATGAAGCTTAAACTCATTGCCGGCACTAAACAAAGTAACAAAGCCCAGACAAAAAGACTTTTTTCTAGCTTTCTGACCTGAATGACCAGCGGTAGAAGAAGAAGAAAAGCAATTTTGTCCAGCGATGAGTTTACATACGGATGGACATCCCATTTTGAAAGCAAAGCCGTCAGGAAGGGCCATGGATTAAGGACTTTGAGAATTGAGGCCTGCCCAATATAGCGTGACTGAGCGTGAAATCCTTCAAGCCAATTTCCGGTGGCCAGTTGAATAAGCAAGAAATAGCAGGCAATGCCAAGAACGGGAATCAGGGCATAGAGCCAGGGGAAAATCGCGAATTTGCCATTGATTGTTCTCTGGGCATTCGAACCATTGTTTGCCTTTGATTTTTTTTGAACGAAAATCTGCACTAGAAATGGGAGCACTGAAAACAGACCCACAGCTCGAGTCAAAGGCAGAAAAAATCCCACCACTCCTGCCCATTTGTAATTTGCTTCCAAAAGAAATTTAAAAAATAGAACAGAAAGAAAGAAGAACATCGATTCAGAGTAAGGAACGCTCATAAAAAAATTGCCAGGATAGGAAATTAGCACCAGAGTCGACCAAATAGCAGGTTCTGTCCCCCATTTTCCTTTGACCAAACTAAAGAAAATCATTGTTCCAAGGATAGAAAAAATATTCGCAAGCAACAAACTTATGATGACCTTGCTGGTTGTGCTGGTTAAACCCAGCAATATAATCAGTCCCTTAATTGTGTAGGGCCAGCCGGGATAAAAGGCATTGAGTAAAGAGTTCTTCGCTTGGTCTTCAAAGCCATTGGTGGCAATTTCCAAATACAATTGGGCATCCCAAGCTTTGAACCGATCTTCCGGTTCTGAGCCACGGCTTTGCGGAAAATGAGTGCTTACCTTGAAATCGGGCTCACTGAAAACCGGAAAAATTTGTAACGAAATTAGTACCAACGAAAAAAGCAAGATTTTGTGGGCCACCAGAAAAAATGCAAGTTTTGAATGAGTGCCAAACATACAGCTTACTTTCAGGTTAGAGGGGGCGGCGGCCAATCATTTCTTTCAGTCCGACTTCCGGCTTCTCGTGTTTTTCCAATTTTTTACAAGCTTCTAAAAATTGCACAAAATTGCCATTTACTTTTACAAACAGTTTTTCGAAATCTGAAAGATCTTGGAAATAGGTTTTGTACAGATTCAGCCGGGCGTTATTGAGTTCAATTTTTGCAAAGTAGTCGTGGGCTTTGGTCGTTAATTTAGGTTGAAGCTGCTGACTGAATCGGGCTTGAATTTCCTTTATTCGAGCTATGCGCAGGTCTTCGGTTTGTTCCTTTTGTGCCTTATACCAGGTCGTCAGGTCATTGAGTTCGGTGCTGATAAATTCAGAGAACTTTTTGTCGTCTTCGTTTTCGTTCTGGATTTCTTTTAAAGTAGCAGAATTTTTTCCTTCTGCATCCAAATAGAAAAGTTCAGCCCCTTTGTTGCCAAGAAAAACAGCCATGCGCTCATTGAAGTCGGCCGAGTTCTTTATATACAGGGTCGCGTGGACGGTTTCGTGGATAATGGTATTTACTAAGTCGTAGTCTGCATAACCCATCATCGACGACAAAATTGGATCATTGAACCAACCCAAAGTGCTATAGGCGCTGACTCCTCGAAGATAGGTATCCAGATTTTGTTTTTTTAAACTTTCTTCTTCTTCTTTTGCTTCATCAAGGCTGAAAAACCCTTTGTAGGGCATTTCTCCAACAAAAAGGTAGCTCCAATGATGGTGCTTGAGCTCCCATTTTGGTGCCGCCGAGACAACATAGGTCGCATAGGGGCGATTTAAGCCAACATAAGTCGAATAACTAGCAGATTTTTTTAGACTCAGTTTTTCTTCTGCAAATTCTTTTGCTTTTTGCGCCAAGAGAATTTTTACTTTGTATTCAGCGCTGATTTTTTCGTCCTG
>CALQIT020000020.1 GCA_943330705.2 Streptomyces griseus | reverse complement strand
AGAATATTCACTTAAGCGTTCCCATTCATTAAGCCATGGCTATAAATCTTTGCTAATTGTTAACAACAGGCCCCAGGGGCCTCTGCCGAACGAAATCCTGCAGCAACCGGTGACGGCCCACAGTCAAAAAGCCCTTGGTGGACACTGGTGTCGCCAACCACTTTGAAATGCTTAGAGTACCAGGTCTTAGAAACCATGTCGGCCGTATTGCTGCAGACTAGCATTGGTTTTCCGGTAAAAAAAGTATGATGGTCATCAAGTCTAAACGAATGCGGGTTTCCGGGGATTGAGCCATCGTAGTATGCGACTTGGCCAAAGTCCTCGCAGCGGTCTTCAAGATCAAGCTTGAATGCACGAAAAGTTACCGATGAAAAATTAACCATACCAATTTTTCGCACGATGGAGGGCAGGTTTAGGGAAATTGGACTTTGATGAACAGCACGAAAGTCACGGCAGCCAAGGTCCGCCATAAGGCGACGAAAATCTTCTTTATAAAGGGCGCCACCCAAGCACTCGCCCAAAAGCTCAGGATCTTTGGTCAATTCTTTTGGAATGCGGCGGTCGGCAAAAACATCGCTAAAGTAAAGTTCGCCGCCAGGCTTAAGCACACGAAAAATCTCAGCGAATACCTGCGGTTTATTTGGCGAAAGATTGGTCACGCAGTTCGAAACCACAAGGTCAATTGAGTCGGATTGAATTCCGACACTTTTAAGGTCTTCAATGTATCCTGTTTTGAATTCAACGTTAGGTTTGTCAAAACCAAACTTATTTGTATGATACTCAATATGTTTGCGGGCGATGAGCAACTGTTCGTCGGTCATATCAATGCCTATAACACTGCCGGTAGGTCCCACTAACTTAGACATTAAAAAAACATCTCGCCCTGAGCCCGAGCCCATATCCAGCACCTTGCGGCCGGTTAGCGCCGGAGGAAAGGGACTGCCACAGCCGTAAAATCGATCTTTAACTTCTGGATGGATATCTTGCAAAATCGCACGAACTTCTGTTGGCAGAGTTTCGATACTGCAGCAGGCAGAAGTCTTTAAATCCAAGCTCGATTGCAAAACCTTACCGTAATATTCTTTTACCGATTCAAGAGTGTTAAAATTGTTCACGGATAAACCTTTCCAAGAGAAGTTAGGCTGAGTATTTTTTAACACTACCTGGAGTGGCCCTAGAAACAAGGAGTTTTGCCATTTGTAGGCTGGCCAGGGATGCAAGGCGATGAATGCAAGGCGATGAATGCAAGGCGAAAGCGTAAAACTTTTTGGCAATTATTATTTTAAACGGCAGCGCTTTGTTGCTTTCTAACTAGTGGACATAAGAATTGACAGCAAATTCAGTCGGATGGGGCCTCTAAGATCTGCAAGGTCGCCCTGATCCCAGTGGCACCACCTCAGCTGTAAAATATTCCCGGCATTTTTTGTGAGTTGGAATGCGCTGGCTAAAAAAACGACACTCAAGATCGGTTAAGAAGGATTTCAGATTCAATTTGCTAAGTTTGGCTATAAAAATTGCAGTGGCGCAACACTTGCTTTGTCACCTTCTGTTAAAAAACAGCAAAGATATTTCAGGAGTTTTTAGTATGAAGCAGTTATTGAAGCAGGGAATGGCAGTTGTTTATCTAATGTTATTGCCGGTGTTATTGCCGGTGTTATTGCCGGGCACAGGTAAGGCTGCTCTTCCCGAGGGGCAATTGCGAATCAATTCGTTTTTTCAGGCTTTTGATGCCAACCCAAAGGCCGTTCTGCAAAGTTTACCGCGCAAGTATGACAAGTTTGGCCAACTTATTTCTAAGGCGAAGCCCATATTTTTGCAAAAGGACATTCAAAGTGGTCGCTTCGTATCTTTAAAGAATCGATTGAGAACTAGCAAAATGCGAATCCCCTTAAATGCGGACCACGCGGCTGTTGATGCGAAGAATAATCCTGCGCCGCTGCTTTTGACTTCAAGACTTCTTGCTGTTGGTAGCAAGGTGGGCAAGCTTGGTTTGGCAAATCCGTTGCTAAACAAGGGTCAGCTTGCGATTTTACCATGGTCGGGCGATTACTGGCCAATATATCGCGGCATTTTAGCCTCTCGCTACAGCGAAAAAAGTTACCCTAAGTCCGAGCTCTGGAAGCCCTATGCGGACTATTTCCAGAAAGTCTTAATGGTTCCAACAGCATCCTTGCCTTCGTTGGATAAGCTATCCCCCGCTGAAAAGTATGACATTCTGGTGGGCAATGGAAAGCAGCTTCCGTTAACCCATTGGAGTCTGAACGAGTCCGCTAAGTCCGTCGAGGCCGACGGCAAAATACAGACGTGGATGGGGATTTGCCACGGCTGGGCCCCGGCTGCATATATGACCGAGATGCCAAAAGCAGTGGTCTCGTTTAACTTGCCCACAGGGCAAGTCTTAAACTTCTATCCGGATGACATTAAGGCCTTGATTTCTTTATTGTGGGCCAACGTGAATGTTCCAAGTGCTTTTATCGGCGGGCGTTGCAGCGACTTGAAGCCAAAGATTGATGAAGAAACTGGCCGCATAAAATCAGCTGATTGCTGGGACGTGAACCCAGCTTCTTGGCATATAACAGTTGTCAATCGACTGGGTATCGATAAAAAAAGTTTCGTGATGGATGCAACTTGGGACTACGAAGTTTGGAATCATCCAGTGCAATCCTACGACATTACCTACTTCAATCCGCAAACAAAAAAGACCTCGAAAAATTTATTGGATGTGATGATCCCCATTGGCCAATTTAGCAAAGATAAATTTACTAAATATCGTGCGCCGACAACAAAATATATTGTGGGGGTCATGATGGACGCGGTCTATGTGGTAGAAAGCACGGCGTCGCATAATACGGAATTGAAAAATGAAACCAACAGCTCCGAAGTCATTTACGATTTAGAAATCGACGGCAACGGAAAATTAGTCGGTGGCGAGTGGTACCAAAATGCCCATCCCGATTTTTTGTGGACGCCTGGGCTTGGCGCAAAACCAATTCCAGATATTGAAGTCGGTGCCAACATCCGCTGGGATGGAATTGGTTTGCCAGACAGCCAGGTGGCAGCCATGGCGGCGAAAGCCTCTTCCCGAGGAATGCCCCTGAGTTCCATTGTCTACAAGCTTTTAGATCGTTCGACGGGCAGCAAATAGGTGTTAGGCCTGGGGTTTACTTCGCCTGCCAAGTGTGCCGGCAAGGTAACTTCGTTCATCGATTCGGGTCAGTGATTTTATCATTTTTGCGGTCAGCAGTTGGCTATGGGGAATTACAACGAGATGCTCAGCGATATACCAAATGGGATTTTCGCTGGTCATCCAATCTTTTTTGTCGAAACGCTTTAAATTCACCGGTCGTGAATAGGTTCGCATGGTTCTTTCTCGGCGTTTGTTGAAATAGTCATTGAAATAGCTAATAGCAAGTTCGCGTAAAGTGCGATGAATTGGTGCCCGATAGCGGCATCCAGGGTAGTTCGAGGACGCAATCGCACCCCAGCCTCCGTTTTGTCGAAAGACGGCAACCACATGATCGGTATCATTGATCGCCTCAAGATCCAGAATTAAAGGTGGATATCCATTTACGCGAAGGGCTGCCGCCGCAAAGATCGCGCCTTCCAAACAATGGGCGGTCTTGTGCCTTAAAACCAGCCGCGGCGACCACGCCGTATCAGCCAAGTGGTAGGGGATTTTATCCAGATACAATTGAATCTTGGCGGGAGTATTCAGTGACCTGAGGGTGCGCAATTCGCTATTTGAAAAAGTATCCATCTAGTTATGTTATCTGCAGCTTGATATCGAAGGCAATCCCTGAGCCTGAAAAAATGGGGCGAAATGACTTAGACTTCTGCCGCCCGAGCCTTTAGCGACAGTGTTATATTAAAGGTCGCAACTTTTTCTGTGGCACTTTTGCTGGGGACGATCGCATAAGATTGAAATTCTTCACTGACTCGCTCAGAGCTTGCTTTTGCCTTTGCTACCAATTGAGCAACTCGTTGGCTTTGCTCGCAGACGAAATGCACATCGCCATCAGCACGTTTCAAAAATTGTGCAGAAAAATCCTTAAAAATAAAGTCAATATGACCGCCTTGTCTTTTGATTTCTTGGATCGCAGTGATTGCCACCGCGGACTCTGCACCCATGGCCAGGGCACCAAAATACATCGTGCGTAAATGATTTCTGGTCCGCCGCGAAAGTGGAATCTTTAAAATTACCCTTTCCGACGAGTTCTCGATCACACTTGGACCCACCCACCACAGCAGGCGAATATGTAAAAATGCAAAGGCTCGAATAATTACCGTATCGCGAAGCAGGTTAAGTTTACTCATTTGTATCATGGCAAAAGGCTAACAAGGGATCGGCAAAAAGTCACAGCGAAATCCCGTGATCTTGTCGGGATTTTTGGTCTTTGCTCTTCGCAGGCTAATCTGAATCTATCGGAGTTTGGTTGGAAGCCAGCAATCGCTAAAAAGGTCCGGACGGAAGACTTGAGAGGGTGGTGAAAGGGAAAGTTGTCTTTAACTTTAGAAAATAGATTTCAGCGATTTGATCTGTGCAGTTTTCTTGGCCGGATCAAGTTTATTCAAGTTGAATAGTTTCCACTTTATAGCCGGCAAGTCTTGCGCCTTTGGTTCTCTGGAAAGACTCCAGTCGGGTTTGCCGTTGAAAAAAGAGAGTAAGAATTCTTTATCGTCGCCACCCAGACTCTTGTTTATTTTTCTGATCAACACTTCGCGAGTTTTTTCAAAATCTGCATAATCAAAGGGGATGTTGGTCATGCCTTTGAAATCCAAATCAAAAAGAGCTGATTGGTCTTGTAGCGTTGGTTTTAGTAGCTCATTGGGTGGTCTTTGATGGCACATTAAATAGACTAGAAATCCAGCCATAATGTCTTTTGAAACCCCTTCATTTTCTAGCAGCAATTTAACGTCGAATAAATCTCGTGGATGTTGTCGATCAAGTGCCGCTGCGATTTTTCCGCCATAAAGATCCGGCAAACTTGAAATTTGAATATCAAATTCCCTTTCAAATTCTGAGCTAACCTTTGTTTGCAAGGGCATTGCTTTTGCGGGATGAAGAACTCCTCGCAAAACAGGATTGGCTTCGATTTTTACCTGAGCGCCATCACGATTTACAAACAGCTTAATATCTGTTGTTTGTGTCTGACGAGAACTAGAGGTAACTTTCGCACCAATTTGCTTTTCTAAGGCGGTTTTGATTCGAAACAGGGCGTCCTCAGTTTTCTTTAGGGCCTCTTCGCGCGATTCATTTCCTATGTAAGTTAAGTCTGCGTCCACGCTAAGGCGTGGAAATTCTCTGATAAATAAATTGATAGCAGTTCCGCCTTTTAGCGCAAAACAAGCTTCTTCTGCGATGTACGGAAGCACGTCGAGCAAAAGTACAACTTGAGGATAAAATTTAGACTTGTTCATGGGACTCATCCTTCGGTACAGTTATATTATATTTTTTATCCAAGACGCCATTTTCAAATATGACTCTTTTGCCGCTGCCCAGCGCAACTTTTTCAACATTAAGTTTCTTGAACCAAGGATGACTTATCTTTTCTGCAAAATGCAGAAATAGCCTTTTCACTTTTAAAGATGTGCAGTTTTCCAAAAGGTGCTGAATTATGGTTGGTCGAAGAGAGATCATGTTTTCCATGATTTCCTTTGCCTCGGTGTAAGAGGCGGACTTTGAAAGTTCATCGAGGTATTCTAAATAGGCTCGTTCCGGAGCAGAAGCGATTATTGATACTTTGTCGGTATCAATAACAGTGAAGCCATTTGATTTTTCTCCAAAGGCTAAGTTTGGCTTAAAAAGATTTTTAACTTTAAATTCCAAATTCACATTCCAGTTGTGTTTTCTCATCCAGGCTGGCAGAGCTTCTTTTCTATTAGACAGTATAACAACACTTGTTTCTTTCATTTTTAAGTACTGAGCCTTGCCAGTAAATTCTATGGCTGTTTTTCCGCCGACATAGACTTCAGACTTTAATTGCTTTTGCAGGCACTCTATACCGGCAGCCCAAGTAACCTCATCTCCAGATTTTTTAAAGGCTCCGGTTCCTATGGCCTCGATCCAGTTATTGCTTTTGTATTTTTGGATGAAGTTTGCCCCGTAGCCTTCGGCGTTCAGCCATACAGAACTCTTGATTTTTCCGTCTGGCCAGTTTCGCATTAATTGGTTTAGTTTTGTCTGTTTTTCTATACCCATAGTATATTTATATCGAATTACTCAAACTATGGCAAGAGTCTAGTTTAACTATTTCTTCAAGGATATACCCTAGGTATATCCTTGAAGATCATATCAAACTGAGAAACTGAGGATAAGTGGATTACTGTATGAGGGGGCAGGGCAAACCGATAGAGTTGCCGTGATTTCTTTCCTTTGAAAACCTTGTCCGAAAATTTCAAAATTTTATTCAAAGAAAAGAAGACTTGAAGAGTCAGGCTTCTCGATTTTTGGGGTGTGCCCATTCGAGTCGCTTGAAAAATGGTGGCCCCGGGGAGAATCGAACTCCCACATTCTTGCGAATACTGGATTTTCTTACCACTCTAGTTTTCACTAGCTCTAACTTAAGAGTTTGTGGTCTGGACTATGCCTTAACCTTTGCTTTCGCTTTAGGTTCCGCTCGTCTAGTCTCTACACCTTCCGAAGAAATTTCTTTCTAAGGCTTGGCTCGGCATTAGCAGTTAAGATTGCTCTTAATTAAGCCTTCACCGAATTTGGGCGGTTCTACTCCGAGGGTTTCCCCAAGGGCACTCAAATTAACTGTTGGATTTTTTACAACCAACCTTCTGAGTCCAGCGCGTCTACCAATTCCACCACAGGGCCATTTTTGTCTTCAACAATCAGTAACAATCAGTTTTCAAAGAACCTAGTGCTATTCTGTTCACGAAAAACTCGAGGGAAATTTCTCTCACAAAACCGCAGGCGCCGACAAGTGTTTTTTGAAATCCTTTCAGAAGCACGGTCAATTTCGAGCGCTTTTTTCCAAAGTAGGCCCTGCGATTTCCATTGAAAGGATTTCAATTCCGATTGAATTCAAAGGCTTAGGACGGCCGCCCATTTTGACGTTCAATGGCATAGGACTTGCTCATAGTTTTTCAGACAAAATAGCGTCTGAAAGTTTACGAGGAGAACCGCAATGCTAAAATCACATCGAATACTGGCTCTGAAAATCATCGTCGCCTTGTCTTTGCCATGCTTAGGAATGGCGCAGGGATCCGTTGATGACGAGATCAATACTGAGTTGGACCGCCTGTATGACGCCCCTGAAGCGGCCCCTCAGGTTCGAGTCAATGTGCAGCCCAGGGCAAGGTCAGCCCCGCAGCCAGGTGTTCAGTCGCAAGCTGTCCAGGTACAAACGGTAAACCAGCAGCCCGTTGTCATTGCCCAGCCAATATCTGTTCCTCAGGTTCAGTATGCGCAAAAGCAACCGACGACATATATTGAGGCCTCTCCGTTGACCGAGTCCAAAACAGAAAAGCTTCGTCGCTCACGGCAAGATGCCGAGCTGCAAACCGAGCAGAAGATTGTCGAAAAACTTGAGCTTTCAAGAATGGACGATGAGCAGCGCAGGGCAGATGCTCTTTTCGGCGACAAATTCGATAATATGGGCAAAAAGGACGCACCTCGAGTGGCTCCTGTTGTTCAAGAGGTTCCGGTTCAAGAAGTTCCAGTTCAAGTTGTTGCTCCGGTAGTTGTTCCGGTAGCAGTCCCGGCCATTGAGCGCGAGGTTCAGCATAGCGAAATCACGGCTGGTCTTTCGGATCTTAAAAGAGACGAAAAGCCAGAGGATAAATCATACTTTGGGCTCTTGGCCGGCATCGGTGATTACCCAAAAGCGGTAAATGTGACAGGACAATACGCGCTTGGGTTTTCAATGGGTAAACGCTACAGCGAGCGTATGATTCTTGAAGGATCACTTCTTTATTCAAATTACCGCGTCGAGCAGGCTAATTATGGTATTTATCAGTATGGTGGTTTTTATCCCCGCATAACTGAGATGGATCAATACAGTACGGCGCTCTTGTTAAAGTACCAATTGCTAAATGGCATGTTGCGGCCTGTGGTTGGCGGCGCTATCGCTTATACCTATCGGTCTTTTACTGATACGCAGTTTGCAATCTCAGATCAAAGCGCGACTTCCCATGCCATTGATTTAGGACTAATGACCGGAGCAGACATCGAGCTTTCAGAGTCCTTCTCTTTGGGTTTGGACTTCCGCTATATGTGGAATATGACCAGCCGAGTTGATAATGGATTTCAGAAATCTTATCAGCAGGGATACCTGCGAAATGAGACCCCTATCGAGAGACTTAATTACTATACTTTAGGTATCGTGGGTCGTTCGACTTTCTAGTGTTGAGACACTGTTAAGCCTAGTGTTGAGACACTGTTAAGCGCGGCAGGAGATGAACGCCAATTTCCTTTGCGGCAGAGTTAAAGCCTTCAGTAAATCTGAGGGCTTTATTTTTTTAAAAGACCATGCGACAATTTTTAGATGCACAACCGCGGGTATCAAGTTGGATTTTTTCTTCTCCTTTTAGTTTTTGGCCTTTCGTACTCCCATGCCATTCTTCATGCTGAAAAGGGCGAGCTTATAACGGCCACGGTCGGGCAAGCCGGTGGCCATGTATTGACCTCAAGAGAAGTAAAAATATCGAGTGTCATTGATAAGGGCTTGCTAGTTGCCGGGGCCAAAGCAAATAAGATCTCGCGAACAGAGTGGATTCCAAAAGATGGGTCGGATGCTTTTTTGGCTCATTTGAATCAGGCGATGCTCGAACTTGTCGTAAATATCGAGGCCGAAAATTTCAATGTCGCAGATGTCAGTCCGGCAGAGACCAAAACACGTGTTCAGCAGATTGAGGACCTGGTTAAAGATTGGCCAGAATGGAAGCTTCTGGATGTCAGTCAGGCCGAGTTAGAAATCGGTGTTTTGCGAAAATTAAGAGCAAAAAGCTTTCTCAAGTTTAAAACTGAGTCCTCCGGTGTGCTGATTGGCGATGAAGAGGCTAAACAGTACTACGAGCGAAATCGGGTTAAGTTCGGAAATCTTCCTTTCGCCCAGTTCAAGCCGGGTATCAAAGACTATCTGGCCAAGGCTCAGTTGGAAGACAAGCTGAAGGACTGGTTCGAGCTGCTAAAGCGAAAGTATAAAGTTCGCTACCTCGGGATCCAGAAATGAAATTGAGAAAAATTTTAGCCAGTGATTTGGCGCAGGTTACGGCCATCTGCGACTATTGGAAGTCTGCCCATTTCAATTGGCCTGCCGCTAAACTTGCAACCGAAATAGATAACTCTGAAGGTTTTGTCGTGGAAGCAGAGGGGGGCAAGCTTGGCGCCTTTGTCTTGATGCGAAGCCTTCCGGACTCCGTAGAGCTAACGGTATTGGCCGTGGCCCCCCACAATTTGCGGAATGGGTCTATGAGCTTGCTTATGGAGCATTTAATTGACGCACACGGCAAGCAAAGGGAGTTTTGGCTTGAAGTGCACGAGCAGAACGTAGCTGCCCGGAACTTTTATGAAAAATGGAGTTTTGAGCTTGTCGGGCGCCGACAAAAATACTATGCAGATGGTGGAGCAGCAATTCTCTACTCCCGAAGGATCAGCAAAGGGCCATGTGTAAAGGGTCATTTGTAAAGCGCCGTAAGTAAGGCGCCATAAGTCCTTGCGCTGATTTGGAAATTTTGTTAGGTTATTCGCGTTAAGTGGGCTGGGGACAGGCCACTTTTTTTGTTCTTGGGGTTCGGGTTTTTACTTTAGGGATTAAATGACTTCAGAAGATAACATTCAAAAAATCGAAACACTTGCGAATGAAGTTGCCACTCGCGAGGGTGTACAGATTTATGATGTGGAGTTCGCTTCTAGTCACGGTTCCCGAGTTTTACGTATCTACATTGAAAAAGAGGGCGGCGTCGGAATTGATGACTGCACAAATGTTTCTCGGGGATTGAATTTGTTGCTAGACACCGAAGACCCCGTTCCTGGCGGGAACTATAATCTTGAGGTCTCGTCGCCTGGGATTGAACGCCCATTAAAAAAACAGTGGCATTTTGAAAAAGCGATTGGGCAAAAAATTTGGTTGCGAACCAATCGATCCTTTGAGGACCTTGGCGCCCAGGGTGCGAAATATCAAATCGCTAAGCAAGTTTCTGAACGGTTGGTTGGCGCAGACAGTGATGGCATCCGTCTGCAATTGGAAGGCGAAGATTTGTTGATCCCCTACGCGGCGATTGAGCAAGCCCAAGTGTTGCACGAGTTTGAAGTTGGAAAAAATATTAAGAAAGAAATCAAAAAGAAAAAATAATGAGCGAGCAAGGTAGGTAAGTGATGGCCGAGAATATGTTTTCGGAACTGGCGCGAGTGATTGAACAAGTTGGAAAAGACAAAGGCATAGATCGTCTTGTCGTGATTGATGCAATTACTCAAGGAATGTTGGTTGCTGCTCGTAAAAAGTACGGCACCTACAGGGATATTGAAGCCAACTACAACGAAGAAAGCGGAGAAGTTGAACTTTTCCAATTTAAAGAAGTTGTCGAGCGCGAAAAATACATCGATGACGAAGTTGAAATTCCACTGGACGAGGCCTTGAGGTTAGATCCCAATGCAGCGTTGGATGATTCAATAGGCATTAAGCTTGATTCAAAGGATTTAGGGCGTATTGCTGCACAAACAGCGAAGCAGATTATCATGCAAAAAGTTCGCGATGCAGAACGTGAAATCGTGTTCAATGAATTTGAACAGCGCAAAGGTGAGATCGCATCCGGAATTGCCCGTCGGGTCGAGCGCGGAGCCATTGTTGTCGATATGGGACGCACCGAAGCTTACATTCCACCACGAGAACAAATTCCTGGTGAGCAATACAAGCCCGGAGATCGCATTCAAGGTTATTTATCAGAGGTTCGACAAACAACTCGGGGCCCACAAATTATCATGTCGCGGGCAGATGAACGCTATCTGATGAAACTATTTGAAATGGAAGTTCCTGAAATCTATGACGGTATCGTCGAGATCATGGCTGCGGCCCGTGAGCCAGGAGCTCGTGCGAAGATCGCAGTGCGCTCTAAGGATCAAGCCGTTGACCCTGTTGGCGCTTGCGTGGGAATGAAGGGAACTCGAGTACAAAATATTGTACAGGAGCTGCGCGGTGAAAAAATCGACATCGTTCCTTGGGACGAGGACATCACCCGTTTTGCATGTAATGCGTTGGCTCCGGCCGAGATTTCTCGGGTTTTCTTAGATGAAGACAACAAAGAGCTTGAGATTGTTGTTCCGGATAACCAATTGAGTTTGGCCATCGGGAAAAAAGGTCAAAATGTGCGCTTGGCCGCGAAGTTAACGGGCTGGAAAATCGATATCATGTCAGAGTCCTCAGCTTCGGCAAGAACCTCTGAATCCATCTTTAACTTGATGTTGATTCCTGCAATGACTGACACCATGGCGCAGAATATTTTTCAGTCTGGTTTTGGATCTTTTGTTGCAATTTCGCAAGCGGCCGAAGATGAAATCATGACAATTCCTGGCTATGATACAACGGAAAAAGCAGAAAAACTGATTGCTGATGCGAAGTCAGTCGTTGAGAAGTACAAGGCGGAAGGAATTCCAGTTCCGACTTCTCCGGCAGCACAAATGTCAGTGAAGCCAACGGGCGGTGATGCTAAGGCGCAAGCGGATCTTCGCTTGAAGCAGGAGCTTGAGAAGCTCGAAAGCCAAACGCAAAGTAAAGAAGAGCAATAATTAAGGAGCTTGAGTGAGTAATCCTAAGGTTTTTGAATTCGCAAAAGATGTCGGGATGACCCCGTTAGCACTGATGGATAAGATCCGTGAGTGGCAATTGCCTGTTAAGTCCCATATGGCGGAACTCGAGCCACAATTGGTTGACATTATAAGGGCGAAGTTAAGCAGCAAAGGTCAGCCGGCATCTTTGGAAAAAAAACCTGTTCGAAAAAAGGCCGCCCCAGCAACTCCGAAGAAAGACGCTCTGGCCGAGGCCGCAGCGGTAAAATCAACTGCTGGTACGGTGGTTCGGCGAAAGAAGACCGAAGTTGAGGTCGCACCCGCAGCTGTCGAGGCCGCTTCCGAAGAGGCCGCAGAAGAAGTCGTTGCGCCAATTAAAAAGGCCGCGGTTAAAGAAGTTATTGAGGCCGTTGAAGTTGCACCAGCCGTAGCTGTCCCAGAACCTGCTGTTACAGAAGTTGTGACGAAAGCCACCGAGAAAGCCACCGAGAAAGCCACCGAGAAAGCCACCGAGAAAGCCACTGAGAAAGCCGCTGAGAAAGCCGCTGAGAAAGCCGCTGAGAAACCTGTCGAGAAAACCGTCGAGAAAGCTCAGCCTGAAGTCGTTGAGGTCGTGGCGGCTTTAGCGGTAGATGAGCCGGCACTTGTCGAAGAGGCGAAAAGAGCTGCGCCGGTTCCTTCGCGTAAAAAAGAAGTTTCTATTGGTAATAGCGGCGTCGCCAGTGCGGCGACACCGAAAAGAAATATTGTTGGCCGAATGGATTTAAGTCGGGTTCAGGCTCCTCCCGGTTCTGGTCCGCAAAGGGGAGGGCCAAATACCGGCTATCGACCTGGCGGTATCCCGGGCTCCTCGCCAGGCGGAGAACGTCAGCGTCCGACTCCGACCCCTGGCTTTCAACCTCGGTCCAAAGGTACCTTGCGGGCCGGATTTGTTCAGGCGTCTGCTCCACCGGACTTTAGCACACCAGGGGCAGGGGACTTAGACCGAAAACGTGAAGATAAACGTCGCACCACCAAAGGTGGAGTGAATGAGAATGCGGCTACGCCAAAAGTGGCCGAAGAAGGAGTGGTTAAACACTTTGACGCCGCTGAGTTTCGTAAGCGGGAAATGGTTTTCCAACCGAAAAAGAAAAAAGGTGTTCTGGCTCGTCCAGCTATGCAAACGCAAATTACAAAACCAAAAGCCTCTAAGCGGGTCGTTAAGGTCAACCAAACAATGAAGGTTGGTGATTTGGCGATGGAAATGGGTCTTAAGGTAAATGATCTGATTAAAGCACTTATGAAAAGTGGGGTTACGGCCACGGTGAATCAAGATCTTGATTTGGATACAATCTCATTGATCGTGGCTGAGTTTGGCTGGGAGGCCATCAATGCCTTTCGCTCTGCGGACGAACTTTTGGTGGCCACAGCTTTCGGTGATATTCACGCTGAACGCATTACGCGGCCCCCAGTTGTGACTGTTATGGGGCACGTCGATCACGGTAAAACGTCTTTATTAGATGCCATTCGCAATGCGGATGTTGCAGCCGGCGAAGCTGGTGGAATTACCCAACATATTGGTGCTTATCAGGTGACAACTGAGACCGGTCACGTGGTTACATTCTTAGATACTCCCGGACATGAGGCCTTTACCGCAATGCGTGCGCGTGGTGCCAATGTCACTGATATTGCGATTATCGTTGTTGCTGCCGATGATGGGGTGATGCCGCAAACGGCGGAAGCTATCAATCATGCCAAAGCTGCAGGCGTGCCGATGATTGTGGCGATCAATAAAATTGATAAGCCAGGCGCTAATCCAGAAAAAATTAAACAGCAATTAACTGAATACGAAGTGGTTCCCGAAGAGTGGGGCGGCACTACAATTTTCTGTAATGTTTCCGCAATTAAAAAAACCGGAATCAAAGAACTGCTTGAACAAATCAATCTGTTGGCCGAAGTCGGCGAACTCAAAGCGAATCCTTTACGCTCTGGAACGGGTACTGTTATTGAGTCACGGTTAGAAAAAGGCCGCGGCCCAGTGGCTTCGATTTTGGTTTCTGACGGCACGGTCAAAGTTGGCCAGTTTATTGTGGCTGGAACGAAAAAAGGAAAAATTCGTTCGTTGACCAACGACAAGGGCGAAAGGGTTCTTTCAGCAGGACCAGGAATGCCAGTCGAGGTTTTAGGTCTTGAAGAAACACCACGGGCTGGTGACAAGTTTGATACCGTTCCTGATGAAAAAGTGGCAGCACAAGTTATTACAGTTCGTAAAGAGCAAGCGGCCAAAGCGCTTGGTCCTGCAGTTAAGATGTCACTTGAAGAGCTCTTTTCAAAGGTTACCAAAGGTGATGTGAAAGAGCTTGCGGTTGTCTTAAAGGCCGACGTTGCCGGATCGCTTGAAGCCATCCAGGGAATGTTTGCCAAAATGACAACGGTGGAAGTGAAACTTAAGGTTATTCACTCTGGTGTCGGCGGTATTACAGAGTCCGATGTTCTTTTGGCCTCTTCGGCTAAGGGAATCGTGGTTGGTTTTGGTGTTCGTCCAGATAGCGGTGCCAGTACTGAGGCCAAACGCCAAGGCGTCGAGATTCGCACTTACTCTATTGTCTATGAGTTAATGGATGATCTGAAAAAGGCCATGGCAGGAATGCTTACGCCTGATATTGTGGAAAAAGTTATGGGCCGCGCAGAAGTTCGAAATACTTTCTCGGTGCCAAAAATTGGTTTGATTGCAGGATGTGCGGTCACTGATGGTAAAATCCAGCGTTCCAATCAAGCACGTTTGGTCCGTGACGGAAAAATCATGTTTGAAGGGAAAATTTCTTCGCTTAAACGATTCAAAGATGACGCCAAAGAAGTGGCGCAGGGCTTTGAATGCGGTATCGGCATTGAAAACTTTAATGACGTTAAAGTTGGCGATGTGATTGAAGCTTTTATCAAGGAAGAAGTTGCACGTGAGTTGACTTCTGCTGCGGCAAAACCGCAGGCGGAGGCCTGATGAAGAATACGGGTGATGGGCGCAGGGTTGCGCGGGTTGAAAAAGAAATTCAACAGGTCGTCGCCCAGTATTTAATTTCTGGAATTCGTACCCGTTTACCGGGGTTGGTGACAGTTGCTCGAGTCATGATGCCCGGTGATTTGCGAACGGCCAAAGTCTACGTCAGCATTCTTGGTGCCGAGGATCAAATCGATAGTACCGTCGAGCTCTTGCAGAACAGCTCTGTCGAAATCCAACGCTTTATCGGTCAAAATCTGCAAATGAGATTTCTGCCAAAATTAACTTTCTATCGTGATCATACAACCGATCAGGTTTTAAAGATTGACCGGATTTTACACGATCTGGACAAGCAAAAGCTGGATCAGGATCGCCAGCGCTTAACTCTTGTCCCAAGTTCAGAGGGGGAAGCTGATCCATCAAAAGTTCCCTCCGACGACGAGTCTTAAATAGATATGGAAAGAAAATACCACGGAGTCCTGCTCATTAATAAATCTGCGGGAATGACCTCTCACGATGTTGTTGCAAAGGTCCGTCGGGCTTTGTCCACAAGGGAAGTTGGCCATGCTGGGACTCTCGATCCAATGGCCAGAGGCTTGATGGTGCTGTTGATCGGCGAGGCCACTAAGTTAAGTCATTACGTTCTTGAGCGGGAAAAGGCCTACAGCCTGCGAGCCCAACTTGGCATTGTTACCGATACCTTAGATACCAGCGGAGCAACTCTAGAAACTAAACCTGTCCTTTCTTCAGAGTCTTCAGCTCGCGAGGCGGCCTTGGCTTTACAAGGCGAGCTTTCACTGCCGGTTCCAATCTACTCAGCGGTTAAGGTTCAGGGGCAGCGACTGCATGAATATGCCCGCAAAGATCAAGATGTGATTGTGCCAATGAAATTAATGAAATTCTTTGATTTAGAGGTCACAGCGCAAGGCCCAGATTGGATCGATGTAAATTTACGTTGCTCAAAGGGGTCTTACGTCAGGTCGTGGGTTCATCTTTTGGGGCAAAAGTTGGGCTGCGGGGCCGCAATGAGTTCCTTGATACGAACAGAATCGCTGCCCTATAAGCTTTCTCAAGCCGTAACAACTGAGGAGCTAACTGAACGGGTCGCCGAGAGCCAAAGTTCAGGCCTGGAGCTTAAGGGTCTGATTCCCGTAGAGCATGTCCTTGAACAGTATCGATTCATTCGGATAAAGGGCATGGATGAATCTTTAATGCTAAATGGGACGATCTCCAATGGACTTAAAAATCAGTTAATTTCAACATTTAGGCCCAATGTCGATGAAGGGGTTCGAATTCTTTCATTGCAGACCGGAAAACTGTTAGCCTTGGTGGGTCTGGAAGCTGGCCGTGGATTCGTTATTCGGCGTGGATTTCGTTATTGACCCAACGGGCAAAATCCATGTAAAAAAAGGCACTTAAGCTAGCGAGCAAGTGAGTAAGTGAGTAAGTGAGCAAGCCAGTGAGTTAGTTAGCGAGTGAGTACTTACTTAAGTTATTGAATAACTTAGGATCAATTGGGATCGAAAACCGAAACCAGCGACAGCCATGACGCGGATTTGGGTTTTCAAAAGGATCGGCAAAATAAGCGATTCTTAATCCCCAAACCGACTCTAAAACAGAGTCATTTTTAGGAGGCTTTAATGGCAGTCACAAAAGCGCAAACAGCAGGTATTTTGAAGAAGTTCCGTCGCTCTGAGCTGGACACCGGTAGCCCGGAAGTGCAAGTTGCGCTTCTTACGGCACGTATCAATGAAATGAGCCCGCACTTTGCAACCCATAAAAAAGATAATCACGGCCGACGTGGTCTTGTTACATGCGTTAATCAACGGCGTAAGCTTTTGGATTACTTAAAGCGCACCGATGTTAAAAAATATGAGTCCGTCATCAGAGATCTGGATCTTCGTAAGTAAATTCAAGGATCAGAAAAAGAGCTCACATTTTGGGCTCTTTTTTCTTTCAGCAATTGCATTTCAGAATAAATTTTTAAAACTGTATCTTCGGCGATAAAGCTTCTTAAGGAGAATGAATGAAAACGACTGTGACCACCTCTGTCGGAGGGAAACAGATCACTATAGAAACCGGTCGCATGGCAAAACAAGCGGATGGATCCGTTGTTGTTAGCTGCGGAAACAATATGGTCCTGGTTACTGCTGTTTGCAGTAAAAACGCAAAGGACGTGGATTTTTTTCCGTTACAAGTTGAGTATCAGGAAAAATTTTATGCATCTGGAAAAATTCCTGGTGGCTACTTTAAGCGTGAGGGTAAGCCAACTACAGAAGCTGTTTTAACAGCTCGTTTGATTGATCGACCGATTCGTCCACTTTTTCCAGAAGGTTTCCGAAACGAAACGCAAGTTGTTGCCACGGTATTGTCGACAGATAGTTCTTTCCCGGTTGCAATTTTAGCAAGCCTTGGCGCCTCTGCAGCATTGCATATTAGTGATATCCCTTTTTCTGGTCCGACCGCTGCCATTCAGGTGGGTCGTGTTGATGGGCAGTTGGTATTAAATCCGACGCCTGCTCAGCTTGAGGTCTCTGATCTGGATGTGATTGTGGCAGGAACCCGTCATGGGATCTTGATGGTTGAAGGCGAAACTAAATTTGTTTCTGAGGCCGACATGTTGGCCGCGTTGAAGTTTGGCCATGCCTCCTTGCAGCCATTTTTAAATGCTCAGGACGAATTGCGTGAAAAGTCGGGTTCGAAAGCGAAACGTCCTTGGACTGCGCCAAAGGGTGATGTTGAGTTCCGTCGCGCGGCAGAAGATTTCCTTAAGCCACGCATTGAAAAGGCACTAAATATCCGTGAAAAAGTTGAGCGTTATGCTGCAAGTGATGCGGCAAAAGCAGATGCTAAGCTTGCTTTACTTTCAAATATTACAGAAAAAGATGTGCTGTCGAAGCGTGAAAAAGAACTGACTGCAGTGATTGAAGATTTGAAATATAAAGTTGCACGATCGATGATTTTAGATCGTGGTATTCGTATTGACGGACGGGATTTAAAAACTGTTCGCCCTATTTCAAATGAGGTCGCCCTATTGCCTCGCGCCCATGGCTCTGGGTTGTTTACCCGTGGTGAAACCCAAGTTTTGGGAACCGTGACATTGGGCACTGGTGATGACGAGCAATTTATTGATTCATTGCATGGAACTCAAAAACGCAAATTTATGCTTCATTACAACTTTCCTCCGTTCTCAGTGGGCGAGGTCGGTCGTTTTGGTGGGCAAGGTCGTCGGGAAATTGGTCACGGAAATTTGGCTGAGCGCGCACTGAAAGCTGTTCTTCCTGACTTTGACAAATTTCCCTACACTATTCGTGTGGTCTCTGAAGTTTTAGAAAGCAATGGTTCTTCTTCAATGGGAACTGTTTGCTCTGGAACCACAGCGCTTCTTGATGCCGGTGTTCCGATCAAAGGCAACGTCGCTGGAATTGCAATGGGACTTATTAAAGAAGGCGACCGGGTTGCGGTCCTTAGCGATATCTTGGGTGACGAAGATCATTTGGGCGATATGGACTTTAAGGTTGCGGGAACGGGTCAGGGTATTACCGCAGTGCAAATGGATATCAAGATTGATTCCGTGAGTTTTGCTGTAATGGAAACTGCTTTGAATCAGGCTCGTGAGGGTCGCGCGTTCATTTTAAGCGAAATGGAAAAGGTTATCAAAACTCCGCGTGGCCAGATTTCTGAATTTGCTCCGCGAATTGAAACTATCAAAATCAATCCTGAAAAAATTCGCGAAGTGATTGGCGCCGGTGGTAAAGTAATCCGCGGAATTACCGAGGCCACTGGAGTGAAAATTGAGATTGAAGACGATGGTCGCATTCACGTTGCATCTTCCGATCCAGAAGCTGCAAAACGAGCGATTCAGATGATCAACGATATCATTGCCGAAGCAGAAGTTGGAAAAACCTATGCCGGTCGTGTTGTTAAGATCACAGATTTTGGTGCCTTTGTTGAAATCCTTGGGGGAACTCAGGGGTTACTGCATATCTCTGAAGTGTCACATGAGCGTATCCGTGCGGTAACGGATGTTCTTAAAGAGGGTGACAAAATTGACGTGAAAGTTTTGGATGTCGACCGTGCTGGTCGGATCAAGCTTTCTCGCAAAGCACTTTTAAGTCCCGACCAACAGTAGGTTGGGGACTTAATTAAAGGAAAGCCCAGCCCAACGTGATTAGGTTTAAAAAGACCGAGCTGACTAATGGAATTCGAGTGGTCAGTGAAAACCACCCTCATTCACATGCTGCGGCTCTTGGCGTTTGGGTTTTAACCGGAACTCGTGATGAAGATCCAAAAGTTGCTGGGATTAGTCACTTTCTTGAACATATGGTTTTTAAGGGCACGAAGACTCGTTCTGCCTTTCAGATTGCAAAAAGCCTTGAAGCCTTGGGTGGCGAACTTAACGCCTTTACGACGCGCGAATACACTTGCTATCACGCCTATGTTTTGAAGGATCATTGGTACAAGGGTTTAGACGTTCTCTCGGACCTAGCCAGCAATATGGCTTTAAAAAGGGATGATTTTCGCTTAGAAAAGTCAGTCGTTCTGCAAGAGATTGCGATGTCCGAGGACGAGTTAGAAGACCTCATCTTTGACGTATATTTTGATCGAGCACTGGGCCGGCATCCGCTGGGTCGTCCGATTCTTGGAAATTTGAAAAGTATCGCCAAGCTAAAGCAAAGCCAGGTGCTTCAGTACTATCGCGAGCGTTACATTGGAAATAATATTATTGTCAGTTGCACGGGTAATGTGGACCACCAAGAATTGGTTGAGGCCGTGCAGAAATTCTTGGGTGGCAAAATTAAGCGCAGGGTTGGTTCCGCTTCGCGAAAACCAAGGCATCGACCTTTTCGCGAAGTGATTGAAAAGCCAGGAGAGCAGACCCATTTACTGATTGGCTTTCCCTGCACTAGTTTTAAAGATAAGCTTCGCTTTGAAGCCTTTATTGTTAACACCCTTTTGGGTGGCGGAATGACCTCCAAGCTTTACCAAAAAATTCGAGAAAAACGCGGCCTAGTTTATACGATTCACAGTGGCCTTAGCACTTTTTTAAATTTTGGTTTACTTTCGATTTATGCAGCCTGCGAGCCTAAAAACATGAAGCAGGTTGTAAAATGCATTTCTTCTGAATTAAGGCGTGTTGTAAAAAGTGGAATCAGCCAGGCGGAGCTGGATCTGTTTAAGACACAAGTGACGGGTTCGGTTCTGCTAGGGGCTGATGATATTGACAACCGAATGCAGTCCATCGCGATCAATGAGTTGGTGTTTGGAAAGTATAAGCCTGTTGAAAATATTATTGAAGAAATTAACAAGGTGACTGTCAAATCGGTGAATGAATATTTGCGTCGCTACTTGGATCTAGAAAATGTCGGGGCAGTTTTGATGGGCGCTGGCGCCAATGAATTGTCCGATTGGTTTAAAGAAATCGATTTTAAGAAATAGGAATTTTATGGAAAAAGTTCGTTTAAAAATTAAGACCTTGTCCCATTTTAAAGGTCAACTGCCACAGTATCAGTCGAATTTGGCCAGTGGCTTTGATGTGCGAGCCCAGTTAGTAACTACCTTGGTGCTAAAACCAAACGAAAGAATTTTGATTCCAACCGCTTTAAGTTTTGAAATTCCCCAGGGATTTGAAATTCAAGCTCGCCCCCGCAGTGGTTTGGCGATCAAGCAGGGTCTTACCTTATTAAATACTCCCGGGACTATTGATGCAGACTATCGGGGTGAGGTAAAAATTATTGTCATTAACCTGGGGCAAGTGCCAATTGAAATTCAAGATCAAGACCGCATTGCCCAGCTTGTTCTAGCGCCGGTGATTCAAGCGGAATTTGAATTGAGTCGCGAGCTTTCTGAAACAGAACGCGGCACGGGTGGCTTTGGCTCGACCGGAGTCAGTTAAGTTATTTTCCCAGGTGGACTTCTGGTGCCGATCGATTGTCGTCTTCAAAGGTTTTAGGGAATTTGTCCGACCGTATTTCTTTGATAACCCAGCTTAGAAAAAAAACAATATAAAGACCAGCAATCAGGCGCGTGACCAGCTTTCGCTCCAGATTGAAATTTTCAATTAAACCTTTGATCAAGAGAAAGGCCGTGCAAGCAAGGCCCAGTGGGATGATCGGGGGAATATAGCTGGCGCCAACTGAAAAAACAAAATTAGGCAGATTTGAAAAGACAACCAGAGTAAAAAGTTTTCGCCAGGCCAGATCTCGATTCGAAAAAATTTTAAAGAATATTCCAAAAAAAAGAGTCGAAGCGCCAGCCAATGATAGGGTAACAAAAGGATTAAACAGCAATCCGCTAATAATGGTCAGGACCTTTCGTTCGACCACTCCTGCCAGGCCACCGCAAATGGCACTAAAAACAGCCAGAAATATCAGAATTTTTGGCCAACTCCAATCCGGAAGATTGCGAATTTCGTGAATCGGATTTTTGAAAAATCGAACAACCAGGTCTTTGGCTTCCAAACATTCGCGTTGAAGATAGGCTTTGTCAATAGTCATAGGGCTATGGCATCAGAGTCTATAGAGATGAGCAAGAGTTTTTTGTCAGGTCTCGCTCGGCAAGAAGATGAGCGCGGTCCAATAGGGAAGGAAAAACCTGTAGCTGTTTCTGCCCATGAGTTGGTGTTTGAGTCAGAAGACCCAATGCTGCCGGATGGTTCTGCTGGCCAATTATAAAACTGTGCAGTCGCCAAGTAAGTGGGGCTGGTCTTGACCAAGTTATCGAAACTTCCTCGATCGGGATGGCAAACGGCTTTGCTCCCTGGGGATCAAGTACTTCAGTATGGGTCGACACTAAGGTTAATGAGGCAATACATTCAATCAGCTCTTTAGCGTTAAGAATTTGTACAATTTCTTGCAGTGACGAGGAATCAAAGAACAAATGGTACTTTTCTCCGGCTTTTGAAAAATGACTGAGCTGGTTTTTTAGCTGAGCGGTACGGCTTTGAGTTTTGCGCCAAGGTAGAGTTAAGGTGAAAACATCGTAACCATGTTCGGCAAGATACATCGGCAAACAGTTCCAGTACTTTGCAAAGTAAAACAGACTGCGTTTACCTGTGACAAAAACCAGCGGATGGCGGGTCATCAGACAATTCGGGGTCAATTCAAAATCAAGTTGCTGAAGGGATCTTTTTTTATTTTCAAATAGCGCCCAAAAAATGACCACCATAGCGGCAAGACTGCAAGCCAACAGCATTAGAAGTAAGTGTCCAATCTAAGCGTGACATCGATTGAGTTTTTATCAATCGTCCGGGTGATCATTGCCGCCCGTGCTCCGACTTCCACACCCAGGCTGAGTGATTTACTTAAATAAGTATCCATGCCACCAAATAAAGTTGTTACGGGGGTTGCATCGTTGATCGCCAAACCGCTGGCGTCATCCGTGATTTTAAAATATCTGGTTCCCAGTCCTGCCCCGTAACGTAGTCCTGATTCAGCATTGAGTCGATTTCGATATAAAACTTTTAAATCAAATTCACGCAAAGAACGAGTTTCCGAACCGGAATAACTTGTTCCAAAATTACGAATTACTCCTTCCGCTCCCCATACGTCTGAAAAAAGATCGACTCCCAGCGAGATCTGAAAACCATTTTGGTATTTATTTTGTTCGCGCCCGTCGATTTTCACGGTGGCGGCAGAGGTAATTAGTCCGAATCCAGCATGAAACATTATTTTATCAAAGGGACTGTTATTGTTGGACTGAATCAGCGATTTTTTTTGACTGAGCTGAGTGAGAAGGTCCTCGTAGGTGACTTCTTCAAAGCCATCCGCGCATAACCCGACCGAGGTCCAGAAAAATATCAGACTGACTGCGGTTCGAATGGGTGACCAGGCTCTTCCGTGAGTTCGCATTCTTATACTGTATCAAAAAGAGCCCTGTTTTTCTATATAGGGACTTTCCGACTGGACCATATTTATGGCAAAATAGGCTTATGAGGAAAATCTCTTTCCAAAACAGAGCCGATTGCTTCTGCGCTTTCTGTCGGTCGCCCCGAAAGATTTACACGAAACGCCATATCGGGCCGATTAATATTTTACTTACCGCCGTCGCGGCCAGTCTGATGATGTATTCTATCTGGGAAGACTTTGACCCACGGGCGATTTATCTTTTTATTGCCCTTTTGGTTATGGCTGAAGCCTTTGTTCAACTTCGTTGGCGGATGCACATCGTTTGCAAGTCTTGCGATTTTGATCCTGTTCTATATATCCGGGATCCAAAGCGGGCCTCAGCCAGGGTAAAAGAAGCACTGGTTCAGCGAAAAGGCCGGGCCTCATCATTGCTGGCAAGACCCTTGAATCTTCCCTCTCTGACCCAGAAAAGAGCAGGCGCCCTGAAACTGGCCGAAGAAGGTCAACGGGGAGTTCTCGTTTCTAAGCAAGTTTAAATTGCCCAATCGAGGTCTCGTTATTAGGATAGGGGAGTCAGGGAGACTCTTAGATTGAAGCAGCTTGTGATTATTCCAACTTACAATGAAATCGAAAATATCGAAGCCATCACTCGGGCTTTGTTTGCCCAAAGCTTAGGCATTGAGATTTTAGTTGTAGATGATAGCTCGCCGGATGGCACCGGTCAGTTGGTGCAAAAGTTAATGCAAAACGAGCCTCGGCTGCATTTGTTAGTTCGGGCAATGAAAGAAGGCCTCGGACGGGCCTACATCGCAGGTTTTAATTGGGGATTTGCGAATAACTTTGATGTTTTGGTAGAAATGGATGCTGATTTTTCCCATCGCCCTGAAGATTTGTCCAAATTGTTGGCAAGTCTTGCAACTGCTGATTTTGCCATTGGTTCTCGTTATGTCAAAGGTGGGCGGACCCTTAATTGGGGATTAATGCGTAAGATTATTTCCCTGGGTGGCAGCTTTTACGCAAGAACTATTCTTGGATTTCCCGTGAGCGATTGGACCGGTGGATTTAATGCTTGGAAAAAAGAGGTTTTAGAAAAAATCGGACTGGAGCGAATTAAATCCAATGGTTACAGCTTTCAGATCGAGCTTAAGTATAGAGCTTTGCAGGCGGGTTACCTCGGAGTTGAGTCTCCGATTCTATTTGAGGACCGTCGGGTTGGAAAAAGTAAAATGAGTCTGCGAATTATTCTTGAAGCTTTTTTTCGAGTCTGGCTATTTCGGATAAGAAAATGAGATTGGCAGTCGCTTTTTTTCTTCTTTTAAATTGGAATGAGGCGGGCTGGGCCCAAGCTCAGGCTTCGGCTCAGGCTTCGGCTCAGGCTTCCAAGCCTGGTGCCAAGCCTGGTGCGAATACGGTGGCCAAAATTGCTCCGAAGCAGGCGCCCAATTTCGGACGTGTCGTTAATGATGGCGCCGCTGTATATCGAGACGCAAGCTTTGACTCAGAGGCTTTTGGTTACCTTGAGCAGGGAAAGTTATACAATATTTCAAGAAACATTTATGGCGGAGCCTTTTATCGGATTTTAGTAAAACCCGGAGTCATTGGTTACGTTGCCGATTCAGACATTAAACCTATGGGTGCAAAAAAAACAGCCGAAGGAACCTCGGCGGGCAAAGATGGCAACAAAGGGGACACCGAGGAAAAAAAACCACCGCGACGAAAGTTGCCATTTCAATATACGCAATATTTTGGCCTTGAGTATGCAAATATTCGTCATCGGGAAAACACCATGGGTCAAAGACCCTCGCAAAGTCTGGGTTTTTTTGGCTTAAAAATATTTGGTCCGAATCTTTTCCTAGAGGGACTATCGGTGACCGAAATGAATTTTCTAATTTATCCCAATGCGCCTTCGTATTACAAAGACACCACAGGAAAAGACGCCGCTGGCTGGATTTTCATGGCTGATATCTTATTTCAAATGGTAACTCCGCATGGCAAAAACACGGTAACCTACTTTGGCTTTGGTCCTTTGCTAAAATATTCGAAATATGATGTGGAATTGCAAGATGCCACCACCAGCAGTAGGACCCGATATAGTCTTGAGGACATTAATATTGGTGCTGCCTTTAACTTGGGTCTGGGCTTTCGTTTCAATCGATTTGCGCTGCGCGCAGAGTATCAGTTTTATTGGGAGCAGCTTAATTATTCAGGATTTGCTATAGCTCTGCAAAGAGATTTTTGACATTCCTGGGTGTTTCCAGGATACCCAGGGTATGGAAACCATAGCTGCTGATTTAGCCTCAATTCAAACTCTTTCTTCCCAAGTCGTTGATCAAATTGCTGCCGGCGAAGTCGTTGAGCGGCCAGCCCACTTGGTCAAAGAGTTGGTTGAAAACTCCTTGGACGCCGGGGCGACAGAAGTTGCCATTGAATTTCGTGAAGGTGGCCGCTGGGTTAAAATCACGGACAATGGCCGGGGAATACCTGGCAAGGACTTAGCAAAAGCGCTGGAACGTTTTGCGACCAGCAAAATTCGCGCTTCTGAGGATCTTTGGAATCTGACCACCTTCGGTTTTCGTGGCGAGGCCCTGGCAAGTATTTCCTCAGTAAGTCGGCTTTCGCTTGTTTCCCGGCAAGCGACCTCGTCCTTAGCTTTTCAGCTTCAAAGTGAATTTGGCAAACTAAAGCCGGTTGAGCAAGTTGGCGGAAGTTTTGGGACATCGGTATTAATAGAGGATCTATTTGCGAATGTTCCAGCCCGCTTAAAATTTATGAAGTCGCCTTCAGCTGAGGTCACGCAAATTAAGACAGTGTTGAAGGCGATGGCTTTGTCCCACTTCAAGACTAGTTTTCGCGTTATTAGCGACGGGAATTTATTATTCCAATGGCCGGCAACAGCAGATCGATTGAGCCGAGCCCGTCAGATTTTAGGCGTCGCGCGCCTCTTTGAAGGAAGTGGCCAGCGGGAAAATGTAAAAGTCTATTCCGTTTTTGCGGACCCACATACCACAGCGAAAACCAGCAAAAGCATTTGGCTTTTTGCGCAGGGGAGGTGGATTCAAGACCGCGGTTTGCAAGCTGCTGTTCAAGAGGCCTATCGCAACTTACTGATGCATGGTGAATACCCAATATGCGTAAGCTGGGTTGAAACAGATCCCTCTGCCATAGATGTAAATATTCATCCGACCAAATCCCAAGTGAAGTTCTTAGATCAAAGTTTGGCTTTTCGCGCTGTTCAGGCCTCGGTCAGAGACTCTCTTGAAAAGGCTCCTTGGATTGAAAATGCGCCAGGAATTGTAAACGCACCGGGGCTTAAAAGCGCGGTCGCTAGCGCTGTTGATTCTTTCGCGCGTTCCGGTCGGGGATTTGGCATGGAAGCCGTGCCACCACAGAATTTGGTGTTTCAAGATGTTGCTTTGGAAAAAATCCAGTTTGCTAGCAAACCGTCTTTTTCTGCGAAAAGTTCTTCCGAGAACAAGCAAGATTCCAAGCCCTACTGGAGCAGCTTTCAGGTTTTAGGGCAGGCAAATTTAACCTATATTCTAACCCAATCGGCAAACTCGATGCTAATCGTCGATCAGCATGCTGCCCATGAGCGAGTCCTTTTTGAAAAGCTACAAAAGGCCTGGAAAAATGGACAGATTGAGGTTCAAGAATATCTATTTCCATTAGCCATTGATTTGTCCGCCGATAAGACCGAGGCCTTGCTGACGGAAGAGAAAAATCTGCAAAAAATAGGTTTGCATCTAGAGTCCCTTGGGCCAACTACAGTTGGTATCCGTGCAGCCCCCTTGCTGTTAAAAGAAAAATCAATCGTCTTGGCCTTGGATAAAATGGCGGCCGACTTGGTTGAGTTCGGAGGCAGCCATGGTGCCGAGCGAATGATCGGCGACGTTTGTGCAACCCTTGCCTGCCACTCTGCGGTGCGCGCCGGTCAATCCTTGAGCACAGATGAAATGAAAGCCTTGCTTCAGTCCATGGATGAGTTTCCACTTTCATCTTTTTGTCCCCATGGTCGACCGGTTTCGGTTGATTATTCGTTTTTTGAATTAGAAAAAGATTTTGGACGATTGGTTTGATGAAAGTCGTTTTTGTCGTCGGACCTACGGCTGCCGGGAAGTCAGCAATAGCCTTGTCCCTTGCTGAGAAATTCAATGGAGCAATCTTTAATTGTGACAGTATTCAGCTTTATAAAGGTGTTGATGTCGGTTCAGCAAAGCCCACCGAAGAGGAACGTCAGAGGGTCCCACATTATCTTTTTGATCAAGCTGAATTTCCCGCAGAGATGACCGCCGGAGAGTACGCCAGGTCATTTTTTTCGCAAATCCAAGAGTTGAAAAATAGGTTTCAAGTTATATTTGTCGTCGGTGGCACGGGTTTTTATTTTCAGGCGATTGAGAAGGGGATGTACCCGATTGGCGTTGCCGACCAGGCCATGAAAACTAGGGTGTTAATGGAAATAGCCGAAGTCGGTGGCCCCGAACGCTTGCACAAAGAATTAAGTCTTGTCGATCCGCAAGCGGCAGCAAAAATTTTTATCAATGATCACTACCGTTTGGGGCGCGCCATTGAAATCATTCGCAGTTTTGGTAAGTCTTTAACCGAGGTCCGCGCTGATTTTGCAAAACAGCAGAATCCATTTCCTTATCCACTTTTAAAAATTGGGGTTAGTCTGCCGAAAGAAATAATGCTGGGGCGGGTCCAAGCCCGAATTGAAAAAATGTTTTCCGATGGCTGGCTTAACGAGGTCAAATCCTTGCTGGCAAAAACAGCGGTCGATTGGGCGCCACTTGAAAGTGTTGGTTATAAAGAAATAGTTGAGTATTTTAAATCTCAATCACAGGATTTGCAGGCACTTAAGTTCTTGATAGCACAAAACACGATGAAACTTGCCAAAAAGCAGCGCACTTGGTTTCAACGTGATGAAACAATAAATTGGTTAGTTGCTGATACCATTGGCCAGCGCGAATTGGCCGCAGAGGCTTTGGTCCAGCAGTTTCTTGGCAAAAAATGAAACTATAATTATTTACTGGGTTCAGAGGATGACCAAGGTCAAGTTCAGGGGCGACCCTGGTTGACCGAAAAATTCCTGATTGTCAGGATGGTAAGATGAAATCAATGACAGGATTTGGACAGGGTCGGGGGCAGTCGCCATTTAGCCTTATCGACGTTAGCTTGCGGGCCGTGAATGGCCGTTTTATGGAAACACGTTTTCATTTGCCCCGTGAATTTCATGCCTTTGAATTGGATTTAAAAAAAATTATAGCAAAGTACTTTGAACGCGGAACAATTGATATTTTTGTCTCTCGAAGATTGAAGGGGACAAGCCCAAATCAAACGGTGCAGGTAAATTCAGATCTGGCAAAGCAGTATTATCAGGCCTATCAACTTTTGGCTCGCGATTTGAAAATTCGCTCTGAATTGCACATTGAAACTATTGCGCGCTGGCCTGATGTTATTAAAATTGACGATGGCAACGATGTTCCGCCGATAGAAAAAAAATCCTTGTTTCAGGCTTTTGAAAAGGCTTGTAAGGCCTGTGATAGCGAACGACGCCGCGAAGGTAAAAGTTTGCGAAAAGATATGGAAGATTCCTTGGCCTCCCTGGAAAAGGAAGTCAGCCACATTCAAGACCTGCGCGAAGAAGTTAACCAAACTTTATGGGAGCGTTTTGAAAGTAAAATCAAAAGTAAAATTGCAAATCTTGAGATCGATTCCGCTCGTCTTTCTCAAGAAGTCGTGATGCAGCTTGAAAAGTCTGACATCAACGAAGAGCTAACCCGATTGCGCGAGCACACAAAAAATTATCGGCATTTATTCTCGGAATCCGGACCTCAGGGGAAAAAGTTAGATTTCTATACGCAAGAACTTTTGCGTGAAGTTAACACGATTGGCTCGAAATCCAGCGTTTCCAAACTGACCCAAAGTGTGGTAGAGGCTAAGGCACTCATTGAAAGATTAAGGGAACAGGTGCAGAACATCGAATGAAGACAAAGATCATTATTGTCGCGGCACCTAGTGGCGCAGGCAAAAGCAGCTTTGTGGAGCGTGTGTGCAAAGAGCACGAGCGCCTTGAGGACACTGTCACGTATACGACGCGGTCGATGCGCGCCGGCGAGTCCCAGGGAAAACCCTACTTCTTTGTTACCAAAGATGAGTTTGAAGCACTGATTCAACGTAATTTTTTCGTGGAGTATGCGCAAGTGCATGCCCACCATTATGGAACGCCTTTCGAGCAACTTGAGAAAGCATGGGATAAAAGCAAGTGCGTCATTATGGACGTAGACGTCCAGGGTGCTGCAACTTTCAAGGCTAAGTACCCGGAAGCTAAGACCTTCTTCATTTTGCCCCCGAGCATAGACGAGCTGCGTCGCAGGATTATTAAGCGAGATGGGAAAGTTCCACCGGACCTGGATCTACGAATGGAAAACGCAGTCAAAGAAATGCGCCACGTGGGTGAGTTCGACTACCAGATCGTCAATGATGAATTTGACTTGTCTTATGCTCGCTTTAAGAAAATCGTTGAAGAATTGCTAAGATAGCTATAGTTATATGCGCTGGGCTTAAGACGAGGATGGTACTATGGCTAGAGTGACGGTTGAAGATTGCTTAGATAAGGTTCCAAATCGCTTTGCATTGGTGCTTTTGGTTGCCAAACGGACCAAGCAGCTAATGAAGGGTTCGGAAATGACCGTTCCACTAAAAGGCAATAAATTGGTTGTCAGTGCCCTTCGAGAGGTCGCGGCAGGCAACGTGGCTTTTGAACACGACCTCAGTCATGGAACACCCGAAGAACAGATTCAAAGGGACATTAACAAGTAGCCCTTTTACCTCAAGAATTTGTAAATTTGGACTCTGGTTTCTAGCTCTTAGGCCGATAAAATTTTTACACCATGGTCGACTTTGCAGCATCAGAACGTCTAAGTGAAAAACCGCTAAGGTCCCTTGAGGATCTTTTAGCTAAGATATCCACTTTCTATCCCGCAGCCGATCTTAAATTGGTTGAAAAAGCCTATCTTTTTTCCGAGCGCGCCCATGAGGGGCAAATCCGCCGAAGCGGCGAAGCCTATATTGCACATCCTTTGTCCGTAGCGGGAATTCTTGCAGATTTGCGCTTGGATCTATCCACGATTGCTAGTGGTCTACTACACGACACTGTCGAAGATACCCAGGCCACCGTTGAAGACATTCGCCAAGAGTTCGGCGAAACCATTGCTGCAATTGTTGATGGTGTAACCAAGATTTCTAAGATTCAATTCAAAACGTCGACCGAGCGCCAGGGCGAAAACATTCGCAAAATGATTGTTGCGATGGGGAAAGATGTGCGCGTCGTTTTGGTGAAGTTAGCGGACCGACTGCACAATATGCGAACCTTGCATCACATGCCCTATGAGAAACAAGCGCGAATCGCTCAAGAGACCTTGGAAATCTATTGTCCATTGGCAAGCCGCTTGGGTATTAGCAGCATCAAAATTGAGCTTGAAGATCTTAGTTTTCGCTACCTTCATCCCGATCGGTTTTACGAGATCAGCCAAAAGGCAGAACGTCGGGAAAAGGACCAATTTCATTATATTGAAGATGTGCGGCGAATTATCACTGAAGAAGTTGAAAAGTCAGGAATTCGCGAAGTTGAAATTCAAGGCCGCAGCAAACATATGTGGTCGATCTATAAAAAAATGACTGGGCGAAATATTGATTTCGAACAAGTTTACGACATTTTGGCTTTTCGCGTTCTTGTCGGAACTGTGCCTCAATGTTACGAAATTCTGGGTCTTGTCCATAACCTTTGGAAGCCAATTCCTGGGCGATTTAAAGATTTCATTGCAATGCCTAAGGCAAATCATTACCAGTCCCTTCATACAACGGTGATTGGCCCTGGTGCTGAGCGTATTGAAATCCAAATTCGCACCAAAGATATGCACTTGATCGCCGAGCGCGGGATCGCAGCCCACTGGCGTTATAAAGAAGGCGGCAAGCCCGCAGATAGCACTGCCAATAAGTTTGAATGGCTGAAAGATTTAGTAAACTTACATCAGCAAGTGGGGAATTCCGACGAGTTCCTAGATACCGTCAAAACGGATTTGTTTGAAGCTGAAATTTATGTTTTTACTCCGAAGGGTGAGGTTCGCGAATTTCCGGATGGCGCGACTCCGATTGATTTTGCCTATGCCGTTCACACCCAACTTGGGAATTCCATTGTCGGCGCGCGGGTCAATGGGAAAATGGTGCCGCTGAAGTACCAGCTGGCGAACGGGGATACCGTTGAGATCATGACTTCGAAAACCCAGGTGCCTTCAAAAGATTGGCTTAAATTCTGTGTTACGAATAAGGCCAAAACTCGGATTAGAGCATTTATCAAAGAAGAGCAACGCAAGCGATCCCTAGCCCTTGGCAAGGAGCTGGTTGAACGAGAGTTTCGCAGGTATGGGGCGTCTTCACTAAAATATTTTAAAGGCGAAATTTTTGAAAAATTTAAAGTGCATTATGGAATTCATGATGACGATGAAGTCTATGTTCGCGTCGGATATGGAAAACTTGAGCCACGAATGGTATTGGAAAGAATTGCCGCGGATTTGATCGCGGGTCCTGGTAAAGAAGAAAAATCTGAAACTACTCCGATGCAGACACTTTTTAAAAGTGCCGCACAGAAGTCCCGTAAATCGGGGTCGTTGGTCGCCGTCAGCGGGATGGATGATATTTTGGTCCACTATGCCAGATGCTGCAACCCCATTCCAGGTGATACTATCGTCGGATTTATTACTCGTGGGCGCGGGATTACGATCCATCGCACCGATTGTCCCAAGGCCTTTGAGTTTGATCAGCTTCGGCGAGTCGATGTCGAATGGACGACGGGGGAAGCTGATTCCCTTGAACGAACGGTGAGCATTAAGGTTGTCTCGCAGGATATACCAGGATTGCTAAAGGCAATGACGGATGTCTTTGCGGCCCTTGGGGTTAATATTCACAATGCGCAAATTCGCACGACTCGGGATCTAAAAGCAATTTGCACTTTTGACGTCAATATTAAAAATACTTCGCAATTGAATCAAGTGATGTTGGAGCTGCAAAAAATTCGTGGAGTCATCGGAGTCGAACGGGTGACCCACACGTGAGTTCATTTCAGATTACATGCGCAGTCGCTCTATCAGTCCTTTTGATCGCATCGCTGGTGATATTTATTTTAAAAAAATGGCGGCCGGGAAATGAAACTTTTAAAAAAGTGGCAATTATTATAAAATCGTGGTGGCTGATCTTGGGTTCTGTTTTGCTGGCACTGAGCTGGACAAAATGGGGCCTGATTCTATTTTTTTACTTATTGACCGTTTTTGCCATCAACGAATATCTCAAGGTTAGCGGAGCACCGTTTAAGAATTATTTGAAGTTTGGGTTTTTAATTTTAACGACGGTCCAGTACTTGGCTTTGTGTTTTGAATCGATGCATTTTTTCCAAGCGGCAGTGCCGATACTTTGTCTGTGGATGATCCCAATTCTTGTCATAGGCAGGGCTACAATCGCTGATCTGCCAATGGTTTTCGGAGTCATCTATGGCCTGTCAATGATGATCTACTATATCAGTCACATTCCGGCTTTGCCTGCGATGTCCGATTTGCTGGGACTTTCTACGGACCAAGTTAGCTTTTCGATTCTATTTCTTTTAATTACAACTTGGGGAAATGATGTCTTTCAGTTTCTGGGTGGCAAAATGTTCGGAAAAAGAAAAATTGTTCCCCACATCAGTCCAAATAAAACTCTTGCAGGGTTTATCTCAGGAATTTTTTGCACAACTCTGGTTTGTCTGATCACGACCCCTCAACTATTGGGCTTGAGTCTCGGTGCGGCTCTTGCTTTGGGGCCCATTCTAAGCCTTGCTGGAATTTTCGGTGATCTCATTTTTTCTGCGGTAAAAAGGAACATGGGAATTAAGGACTTTAGCCAAGCCTTGCCGGGTCACGGCGGTTTACTGGATCGCTTGGATAGTTTGGTTTTTACTGCACCTCTGTTTTTTCATTTTTTATATGCGATCAAAGGGGGGCCTTGATGAGCGATCAACGAATTCCAATCTTGTTAAATTGTTTGGCTGCATTGCTGGGTGCCTTGGGTCAGTACTTTTATAAGAAGGGATCGGCTTTGCTCTCTGAAAGAATTCTCAATGGCCCCATCGTGCTGGGGATACTGATGTTCTGCGGAGTCATGGGACTCTTTGTTTATGCTTATAAATTGGGTGGGAAAATGTCAGTTGTTTACCCGTTTTATGCGACGACATTTATTTGGGGTACACTGATCGGAGTGGTGTTGGAAAAAGAACAAGTTAAGCCTTCATACTATTTAGGTTTAGGACTTCTAATGGCAGGCCTTGTGGTGCTGGCTCGGCAAGGCGAAATAACATGACAGATGCAAATCGCCGACAGCTTTCGAGTCGGAAAATTCCTTTCTTCCAAAGTCTTGCAAAAAGACTGGTAACGTGGGGGCTTACCCCAAATCAGGTGTCAGTCGCCAGTAGTCTAATTGCGATCTTGGGCGGAATGGCCTTTGCCAGTTCGGCAACAGCGGAAGGTACGGCAATCAGGATTATTTTAATAGCGATAGGATCGATCGCAATTCAGCTTCGTCTGTTGTGCAATATGATTGATGGCTTGATGGCCATAGAAGGCGGCTTGAAGACATCTGCTGGCGAAATTTTTAATGATTTTCCGGATCGGGTTTCTGATGTCGCGCTGATCATGGGCGCGGGAATTATGGCCCAGCAAGTAAATCCATGGATGCTTCATGTGGCGTGGGCCGCTAGCTTACTTGCCGTCACCACAGCCTATGTGCGAACTTTAGGTGCCTCAATTTCAGGTAAAAGTGATTTCTCGGGACCTATGGCCAAACAGCACCGTATGTTTTTTTTAACCTTGGGTGGATTGGCGAGCATTGGCGAAATTATTTTCGCAGCACCTGCGTATTCCATGGGGATTATTTTAGCTTTAATTGCATTTGGCTCATTGCTTACTGTGGTTCGCAGGCTTTTGCGCCTCAGCTCAAGTTTGCAGGATTTTAAGAAGCTATAGCGAATTGGCTTCATCGCACTGACAACGAGGGTATTTGTTTGTGTCATATTTAAATTTGCACTGTCGCTTTTCGTCGCAATTGCAGCCGTTGCTTGGCGGCAAATCAACTTTAAAACACTCGGCAACTTCAGGGCAGTTGGGATGGTATTGTGTTGAAAAATTGGGGCAACATTGAGCATCGTAATTTTTTGCTAAATCGCCATCCGCACAAATTGGTGTGGCGGTAGCAATCTCTGGGGGATAGAGTCTGCCCTGGCAACCAAAACAGGCGTGTTCGTATAAACACCGAGGCGGATCTCCCGCAATTTTGACATCAACAGCGCGACACCAATAATCATTTCCGTCTTTGTCTTCGCGAAAAAATGAAACGTTTGGGGCTTCTTGGGCTATATTTTTGTTCACATAGGCGGCTAACTTTGTCTTTCGAACGGAAGCACCTGGGACCTGCAGGTTTTTAATACTTTCTTTTATCATCAGTTTTCGCGATACACTAAGCTCTACTTTTGCTTGACCATAAAAGCGTGACAGACCCATTAGACAAAGACCGAACATTGAAAGGTAAAACAGATGCTTCATCTTATGGCTTCTGTTTTTTTGCCAACCGGGAAATTTGCACTGCTAGATCGGAAAAAAGATCCTCTTTTCTTAGCGCAAGTGGCAGAAGTTGCCCAGCATCGGCGCATTTTTCCATGTGGCGGGTAACCGCAAAAAGAGGCCCTGCAATTTTATAACTAAAGAAAAATGCGTGTGCTCCTGCGATGATCAATAGACCGACGGTAATGGCTGCGATCACATAGAAAGATCGATCTAAGTTTTGTTGCAAGGTTTGGGCATAGCTTTGGCTTAACAGCCCTCCAACTTGCAGCATCTCTTCAACCATCAGACGAAAAAATAGATACAAGCTGGCTCCTAAAATACTTAGGAAAAGAGCAGTGTAGGATAGGAAGCTAATTATAAACCACCGCTGAAAGGGCTTCATAACAAGAAGTTTAGTGCGTAGTTTCATAATCCTCGCCGCTTTTCATCTGCTAATTGACTAGAAGTAAAATCCGTATCCACCGCGAAGATAGAGAGCAGAGGCCTTTACGTTGTCGCCGGGGATGTATCCGTATTCGATGATAACGGGGAAGAAAGACTGTTTGGTCATAAAGTCAAAACCAAGCTTTGCCAGCATCATTTGATTGGTCGCAGCCGATGCCTTTAAGTTCGGGATGTTAACATCTTTGCTCAGAGTAACTAGGTAAGAGTAACCGCCGCCAATGTGGCCACGCAGGGATTTAGATTGCATAAAAGCCCAATGGATTGAGCCCTCCATAGCCAGATAGTTAAAATTTGCTTTGCAGTCCGAACTTGCTCCAGAGTCACAAATCGCCAGGCCAGAGCTGGAATCTTTACCCGTTCCTTTGGTGTTAAAAATTTCTAAACCGCCGGTGCCGCGAGCAAAAAATCGATCGACCAAATTGATTTCTCCAAAAGCTTTCAGATTAAAAGATGTGCCTGTCATGTTTAAAGTTCCAGAGCGGTCAACCGTAGCTCCGGTCGAAGAGTACTGCCCAGTTAGACTCATTGAGCTGGCGCCATAGCCAACAAGGACTGCTACTGGAAAGCCAGGTTTTCGGTGGAAAGCGGTAGCTGAATTGGCCCCTTCGGTTTCAGCTCCGCGCAGAACCAATTGTTGGCCGACCAGGGCCTTACCTTTGGTTATGATCCCTATGGCCTGATTAGCTTTCACTTTTTTAAGTTGAATGATTGCTACTTTTTTCCCCTCTGCTGACATCGCAAAGTATTCGCTTCCGGGTTGCGCTTGGTGTTCGTTAAAGGAATCAAACTGAATTAAAACCTGACCGCTATTTCCTATTTTTGAAATCGTCTGTGCGGATACCGCAAATGAAAATACGACAAGCAACAGAGAAAAGTAGAATTGGCTCATTGAAGCTCCTCGGTGCAAACTAGGATGTCGTAATTGGCGATGACTTGAATTGAAAAATCTGACGCCTGTGCCGCTGGCAAAAGCGGATCTCTAGCATCTTGAACCCAGCAGTTTGCATTGGTATAGACTGCGGTTTGGGCCTTAACACTGCCTTCGACTTTATTCTCAAATGATTTGCGACCATTATTTCTATAGAGAGAGCATCCAGAAAGGAAAAGTATTAATACAAAGGCTCTGCACAAGATGACAAGTTCGGTCCGCATGGTAGTTTATTTTAGAAGCAGTTGAATTAAAAGAAAAGGCCTCGTGTTACGACGAGACCTTTTGTTGAAAAAAATCGATCAAAGTCCAACTAGAATGGGATTTCGTCGGAATTATCGAACTGTGGTTCCGGTCCGAAGTCATTGAGTCCTGTTTCTTCGGTGCCATTGGCCTGCGGCGAGCGTTCAGCTCCTCCTGCTCCTAGGAATTGAACCGTAGAGGCCACGACTTCAGTCGCGTAACGTTTCTGTCCATTTGCGTCTTCCCATGATCGAGTTTGCAAGCGACCTTCAACATAAACTTGGCGGCCCTTTGCAAGGTGCTTGGCGCAGTTTTCTGCTTGGCGTCCCCAAACAACAACTCGGTGCCACTCTGTGCGTTCCTGCTTCTGGCCATTTTTATCATTCCAGACCTCAGAGGTCGCAATGCTCAAGCGGGCCACGGATTGTGAATTTCCAACGCTCTTGATTTCTGGGTCTGCACCCAAGCGTCCAACGATGATAACCTTGTTTACTCCTGACATAACTTTGTCCTTTCCACCCAGGTGTGAATTTATGAAACACCCAAGCTACTGTTGATTTATTGGTAATTTGCTGCTGATTTGCTGCTAAATTACCTTTAACTAATTTGCTTTTAGTACTTTTATTCTGGGGCTTAGTTTTTCAACGCTCCAGAGCTCAAGTCAATCATCTTGGTCTGCTGTTTTCCAGCCCGGGGATGTCTATGCAGCCATGAAGCAAAGCTTAGGCTAAATCAATAGGTTATCAAATTCAGAGGCAGCTTTGGCGTGGTCCGAATTCCCAACTAACGCAACGCGCCCATGGTCGGTGGTCCGAATGTATCTTGGCCTGAAATACGAATTGAGAAAACATCCGCATCCATCCCACCCGGAGTCTTGAATTGTTCAAGAAATTGTAAAAGTAGTTTCTCGCGCTCCTGCAGGCTTTTTTTAATCGAAAGCTTAACATCAAAGTTATAGGCGCTAAACGCAGGTGAAATCGTTGGACCTTGATTGCGAATTTGCAAACCAATCCCGCCACGAATAGTTCCTTTGATCTCGTCGCCCTCTGCGCCAACAATGCCTTCGCCGATCTCAAATCGCCCCGCCGAGAGGCGACCTTTAAGTTCAACCGAACTCAATTTAAAACCAGTGACGGCAATGGGGCCAATTTGCGTCGGAATGTTACTAGGTGGCAGAATGAAATCTTGAATTTTCAAAGTGATTTCGGCATCTGGTTGTTCCGCAAAATTGAAATCCACCAAGGCCTCTGAATTCAAATTGAGTTTTCCTTTAATGGCCATGGGTAGGCCAAAAAGATCTCGTAACTCTTCAAGACTTACTTTTTTGACAGAGACCGTGATGCTTTGCCGTTCAATTTTCTTCTCATCACTTTTTGCTCCTGGTTTGATAGAAATCTCAATGTCTCCATTGAGCAACCCTTTGGCAAAAAAACTTCCAGCTGGCTTTTTCATGATTAAGGAGCTTATCGATGGTGAGATCACAATTTCCCTGGCCTTCAAAGCGGGAAATCCTCGCGCCTCAACGTGGACATCGGTCACCGCCACGCCCGTTGTGGGAAAAAGACTGAGGCGCAATGAATCGAACTGCAAATACACACTGTTGTTTGTGAACTTTGCCACTTGAACCGAGAAAAAGTCACTTAGGTCATTATAGGGAAAAAGCTGAAAGCTAAAAACGAAAATAGATAAAATCATTGTCAGAAGTTTGAGTTTATGGATGTTTAAGAATTTGAAGAGCTCTCTAATCTTCTGCATTCTGTTCCTTGTCTTCTGCTTTTGCCGAGCCCGTGTTCTGTTTTTTCCCTTTGCTTTCTTCGGCAGGCGCAGGGCTAAGGATGGCAGGAACTTTAAGAACTATCAGCTTATAAATTACGTCCAAATATTTAGGGTTTTCTGAACTTGGTTCAACGATAAGGTCCTTCAGCTTGATCGATGAACTGATCGACTGGATTTGATAACCAATGTCCATAAGCTGAGTTAAATTTAGCATTTTTAGTTGCACACTGAGGATGCCTTGGTTCAATCCAGCGGGTACGAGGGTTGAGGGCTCGGTGACAACCCCAATGGTTCCTTTTTGTTTATCAATTAATCCAGCGGATTTAATAAATTGTTCGACGCTACTGCGAATTGCGTCCAAACTTGGTGGAACAGGAAGCTCTGGCGTATCACTGGTTTCGCGAGTGACATGCATCATGTCGTGAATCAGTTGCCGTCGATCTTCAAATTCTTCAACACTTAATGCGGAACTGCTATAATATCCCCATGGAATATAGAGAATGGCAAGAACCAGCAAACAAGATGCGGCAATGAGAATTGCCTTTTGTCCGCCGGGGCTGGCAGAGTCAAAACGATCTTTCAAATTGTTATAAGCAGAACTCTCCTGAACTCTATCTGCTAAAGCCTTGCCTTCGCTTTTGAACCTATCTTTGAGGTCATCTAAATTCATTTTGTACCTCGATCGACTTTGAATGCGAGCGCAAAACTAGCACCCTCATTTGCAGTCAAGGTCGAGGGGCTTAGTTGCTCAATTTTTCCGGCAACGGCGATTCCGGTCAGGGCATTTTTGAACAGCCCAAGTTGTTGATTGTTACTCACAAAGCCTTCGATTCGCACGCTGTCATCTTGGATTAGGAGTCGACGGACATTGAGTTTGAGGGAGGCCTTGGCAGGGCTTGCCTCGCTGATTTTTTTGAAAATATCTAGAGCCGAGTTCATTTTTGCAATACTTGCGATGTCCATGAGCTCTTTAGATCGCTTGCGTTGAGTGCTAATATAGGTTTTCACACCTTTTTCGTTGGCTTGTTTCGAGCCCAACCTGGCTACAGCTTTTGCTTGGCTTTTTAAAACGTCTTCAGTCCGCGTTGACAGCCCCAGAGTGACCTCCTCGCGAACAAAAGAATAGACGAAAAATACAATGAGCACAGCCGCCGCGAGCTGCAAGGTCGGTCGCCAGCGTTCCCAGAATTTTTGCATTCCCAGGTTTTGCAGAGCAAACTCACCCTTCAACAGATTGATCGCTGGATTTCTTGGTTTCTTTAAGCCTTCAATAGCTAGCCCTAGAGCTACGCCAATGACCGAATCAATGCGCGGGGTTGGCTCAAACTGAACAATTGAAAAGCCCCGCAGGACTTGAGTTTTATTAACGGGAATTTCTAAAATCTGCGTTAAAAAAGCATTTAAATTTTGGATTGCGGAACCGCCGCCAGAAAGTGTTATGTTTTCAACCAAGGCATTGAATTCAGATTTGATTTCTAGCAGGGTAATT
>CALQIT020000019.1 GCA_943330705.2 Streptomyces griseus | reverse complement strand
TGGTAAAGTTGTTGTGGTGCCGACTGGTTTCGTATCGGGCTTGGGGATAAATGGATCTTTTCTGCCATCAGAAACAATGGTTTCAGACTTGTTACAAGAGCTCAGTAGCACCGAGCTAACGAAGCTTAGGCAAACAAAAGAAATGGGTAACAAAATCAAACGCATAAACACCCCATCGCAGGTTAGCAAAGGTATCTTTTGGCGCGGGTAAAAAGTCAATTGAATGAAATAGATCTGGAGGTTCGAAAACACTCAGCTCATCTCAGATTGACTTTTCGCATTGTAAATGTGAAACTAGCGCTTCGAAAGAGGTCTCAATGCGTGAAAATACTACAGAGCAAGTCAAGCTTTTTTTGGGCCTTATTGGTTTTGGTCTGCTGTCTCGCTTTTTGCCACATCCTCCGAATAGCACAGCCTTGGGTGCAATTGCGCTGTTGGCTGGATCGCATTTTGGCATGCGTTGGTTGGGTTTTTTGGCGCCGTTGGTGGTCCTTGTTTTAAGTGACCTAATTATCGGCTTCCATAACTCGATGATCTACGTTTATGCATCGGTTGCACTGTCAGTTGCCTTGGGCCATTGGTGTTTGAAACGATGGAGCTGGCGCAAACTGATCGGCACCTCGTTTCTTTCAAGTTTCAGTTTTTTTCTGATTACCAATTTAGGGGTTTGGTTTTCCAGCGGCCTTTATCCGGTAAATACAGAAGGTCTGCTTCGCTGTTTTGTAATGGCAATTCCATTTTTTCAAACTCAGTTGTTTGGCGACTTGATGTTCGCCGGAATCGTTTTTGGAATTTATCAACTGGCGCAGCGGGTATCTATTCTAAAACGTCGATCATCGTCAGCTTTTCCTGGCCGTCATATTTGACTTCGCCCACAGGCTTTCCTTGCCCCACTTTTTTGCTAATGACAGCAGGGGGCTCGCAATTTGCTTTCAATTCTTTTGCTGAGACCTCAATCGCGGTAACAGCGGTCCCGGTGTCATAGGTTCGGGCCGAGCACACAGCATCTTTGCGATTGAGAAAGAAATCTTTGCAACTTAGATTTAGTTTTAGCGCTGCTATTTTAACATTTTTTTCAACCATAGGATCTGCGGCCAGTGAATTTTTAAGTCCGACTGTATGTTCTACAATGCCGTTGTAGTCCATCACCATACGAGCCGTGCAATGACCATTTTCATCGACACTATTTGAATTCACTTCCGGCTTGTTTCCACAAGAGATCAAAATAAAAGAGGAAGATAGAGCAAGGATAATTTTTTTCATAAAGGTTTCCTTTTCTTGAGCGAAGGCCGAGCTACTTTTTTGCTTTGCGCCAGTGTGCGAATTTCCTTATTCATTTCTGTGACCTTGGTACGCTGACTTTTTTGGTAATTTAGAAGGTCGGCGGTTAGTTTGTCATCATGCAAAGATAGAATCCGAGCGGCTAACAGTCCCGCATTGACAGCGTTATTAACGGCCACCGTTGCAACCGGAATTCCCTTTGGCATTTGGGCTATGCTTAAAAGGGCATCAAGGCCGTTCAGCCCGCCAATCTGAATAGGAACACCAATCACCGGCAGGGTGGTCAACGAGGCCACCATGCCTGGAAGATGGGCGGCCCCTCCGGCTCCGGCGATAATGACCTGATAACCCTTGCTGCGTGCTGCTTTTGCAAACGAAACCATTTTTTCTGGCGTGCGATGGGCGGAAACAATCTGAACATGACTGCCAACGCCAAGCTCTTTTAGGGTCAAGGAGGCCTCGTTCATAATTGCAAAGTCGGTTTTGCTACCCATGATAATCGCAACCTTTTTTTTCATAAACGAAATCGCTTTCTTTCTGCAATGGCCTTTTTTAGAAGATCCTTAGTATTATCCCCCACGTAATTGATATGTCCCATTTTTCGACCGGGTCGGTTTTCAGCTTTGCCATAAAGATGCACCTTTCCCGATAGTTTATTGGGAATATTCAAAGGTGCTCGGGACTGACCCACTAGGTTTATCATGACAAATGATTTGCTGATTTTTTGTGGTGGCTGCAGATCCATTCCCAAGCCCGCCATCAAATGCAAATCAAACTGATTCTGCAGCAGCGCTTCTTGGGAGTAGTGGCCTGAGTTGTGAACCCGCGGGGCTATTTCATTAACCAATAAAGTTTTTTTATCGGCAAAAAGCTCAAAGGCAATGCACCCCACATAATTAAGCTTGTCTAACATTCTTTGGATCGCTTTTTTTAAAGTCGGAAAGGCCGGATGTTCAACCGGACCCAAGATCCAGTCGCAGCGTGAATGAATCTGCTTGGACTCAACCAATGGTAAATGAATACACGAGCCATCGCGACTTCGCACAAAGACAACTGCAAGCTCCCTTTGAAAGGCGATCAGCTCTTCGGCAATAAAATGCTGCGAAACAAGAGCTTGATCGGCCAAAACCAGCCCGCGAGGAGATCGCACATACGAAGTGCCATTTCCATCGTAGCCTCCGAATACCTTTTTCAGAACAAATCTTTTATCGAATTTTTCCCAGGCTTTGTTGAGATCTGCGTGGGCCTTGATGTCTATGTATTTTGCCGTTGGAATATTAAAGCTTTCAAGCGTCGCCTTTTGCGAGCTGCGATACTGAAAAAGCTTCATTAAATGGGGCCTGGGAAAGATATAGGCCGAGGTCTTAGCTTCAAGTTCAAGCAAGGGATCGGTGTTTACAAATTCGCTTTCAAAAGTTAGCAGATCTTTTTTTTTGCTGAAACGGAATACCGATTCGAAGTCGCTAGGGTCTCCTGCGACCCAGTTGGGGCAAATCACTGCGGCGGGGTCTTGGCTAGACGTCGAAAGAATATGTGCCTGCAAACCCAAGGGAGGCGCCGCCAAAGTCAGCATTTGGGCTAGCTGTCCGCCGCCGAGGATGCCCAGTTGAAGTGATTTGTTTGAATTATTCATCCTGCGCAAAGAGTATGCTTTTCAAGTTGCAAATGAAAGGTTAAACCAAGCGGATGATTGAAGTTCGACATCCAGCTTCCAAAGCGGGCTCTATTTTGAATGGGAAGGTTAATTTTCCCCTGTGCCTGGCGCCGATGGTCGGCCTGTCCCATGTGGCCTTGCGCCTTGTCGTTCGGGACTATTTTCCGGCGGACGCCTTTACGATTTGGCCGACAGAAATGCTTAATTCATGGAAGATACCCCGCGAAGATTTGGCAAAGACTCCAGAGGCCATGCGCTCGGACCGAGAGGTTGGGTTGGTTCCGCAGATTTTAGGCAACGAAGAGCTCTTTATTGCTCAAAGTGTAAAAAAGCTGGTGGAGTGGGGGGCCGAGGGTATTGATATCAACATGGGATGTCCGGTGCAAAAGGCTTTGCGGCACAACTACGGGGTTGCGCTCATGGGTGACCCGGATTATGCGGCCGAAGTTGTGCGCATGACGGTGCGAAACTCGCAGGTGCCAGTGTCGGTTAAATTAAGGGCGGGAAAGCAGGGGGACTTCGAGTTTCTTTCACGATTTGTTGGCGGCTTGGAAAAAGCAGGGGCAAGTTGGATTTCGTTGCACCCGCGCTCGGCAGAGCAAAAACGCCGGGGCAAGGCCGACTGGACGCAGATTGCCCGCTTAAAAGAAGTCATTTCAATTCCAGTTATTGGCAATGGCGATATTCAGACGGCTGACGATGTTTTGCAGATGATGAAAGAGACAAGCTGTGACCTAACGATGGCGGGTCGGGCGTTGGCGGCGCGACCTTGGATGATGTGGCAGCTCGGGGAACGATTGGGTTTTGCTCCGCCAGATTCTGATTTAGTGCGGGACTCCAATGGTGATTTACGTAAGGTTCCGATTACCGCAATCGAAGAAGGCGCTGAGTATGGGCGGTCTTTGCTGCGTTTAATTTTGTACATGAAAGTTTACTTCACCGAAGATCTAGCGATCCGCAAGCTGCGATTTCATATTCGCACGACTTGCGTTTGGCTTTTGTTTGGTCACACTCTATTTTCTCGGGTTAGCAAAGCCAAAACAATGGATGAAATTGAATTGGCAGTGCAGCACTTTTTTTCAGTTCCGGTTGAAATGACCGAGCGGACTGATTTGCGCGAGTAGGTCTTTTGCGTGTGCACCCAAAGAGATGAGCCTCCGTCTGCCTTAAGGGCAGTTCAGTTCCCGGCGTTCGCTGAGGCATTTGCTATCGAACGTATCAAAACGTTCGCAGGTGGTTTTTCGAAAACAACTGTTTGCTAAAAGTTCGCATTTTGATTTGTAAAGGCAAGCCCCTTTGAAGCTATCAAAATGCTCGCAAGTTTCAGAGCAGTTAAAATGATTACGGCATAAATAGTCGGTTTGCTCTGACTGGCAGATTTGATCAAACTGATTCCACTTATCGCAAGAAGTCTTAATCATACAGGTGCCAGCAATTTCACAGCGACTTTGGTATTTGCAAACGCCAGCAGCATTATCAAAGTGTTCACAGGATTCTTGGCACGAGGGCAGCCCCGTATTTTGTCCGCAGTAAACAACATTCGATCCCAAATGGATGCTTTCGCCCAAGTTAAGAAAGAAATCAGCGGCGTTGGCTGAAAAGCCCAGGCTGAGAACAAAGCAGAAAGTAAGGCTAAGACGCAAAGTATAGGACATTGGGGCCTCCAAAGTTAGATGTTGGTTGGATTCTTTTCTGGTCCGCACGCTTCAAGGATGGGCAAAGATTTTTCAGGGGTCAATAGAATTGGCTATAGGGTAAGTCATTTGGTAGTGGGCTCGTTCGTAGGCTACTTTAAGAGAATGTCTAAACGACCAGCTTGATCCAAGGCCTTTAAATCGTCATAGCCCCCAATAAGTTTTCCGTCGATCAGAATAATTGGCACGGTTTGCCAGCCGGTTTTTTCTTTGATCGCGTCGAGTTGGTCCCAATCATTGGTTAGATCAATTTCTTCAATTTGAATACCCTTGGCTGAAAATAGCCGTTTAGCGCTGACACAATAGGGGCAAGGAACTCGAGTGTACATGATAACTTTTGCCATGGGGTCTCCTGCTGGACAGTTTATTTCGCCGGATGCTAAAAGGCAAGGGGGCCATTGATTGCAGGCAGCTATTGACTCCGGCAGTTCTGTCAATAAGCATGAATTATATATGGGCTATATCAATATCGATGCTGTTGTGGCAGTTATAGTATCTGAATTGGACTTTGAGTTTGTTCGCAGCTCTGGCGTTGGCGGGCAAAATGTTAATAAAGTGAACTCAAAGGCGGTCATGCGCTGGAATTTAAACGCCTCGAGATTGGTCGATCCCGTTCGTAGTTTGTTATTCGCAAAGTTGGGGTCCCGCCTGACTCAAGATGGTGATCTGTTGATGACCAGTGACGAATCCAGAGACCAGCCGGCAAATAAAAACCGCTGCATCGAAAAGTTAGAGGCCCTGATTCGCGAATCTCTTCGTGTTGAAAGAAAAAGAATTAAGACCAAACCAACAAAGTCTTCAAAGCGCAAGCGTCTGGATGGCAAGCGAATCCACAAGGATAAAAAGAGCGGTCGCAAAAAAATTGATTTCTAATTGGCTGGGGATTGATTGGTAATTGATTGGTAATTGATTGGTAGCGAATTTGCCCGCCTTGTTGGCCGCAAAAAGTTGTTTTGACACTCGTCAATTCCTATTGTCTAGTTTTGCCTCAAGGCAGGGATTTATGCGGGATTTTATATTGCTTTATATCAATGGCCAGCGTCATGAAGTTCGCGGTCCAGAAGCCGGGATGATGTTTGCCGATTACTTACGTTATCGACGGGGTCTGACCGGGACTAAGATTGTTTGTGCAGAGGGCGACTGCGGCGCCTGCTCCGTTCTTCGCTTGCGCCCGATGCCAATTGCCAGTCAAGATATTTATGAGCCCATGAATTCGTGCATTGTCACCGTGGCACAGTTGGACGGGACAAGTCTTGTGACCGTTGAGGCCTTGGCGGACTCTGAGCAAAGTGCCGCTTTATCCTGTGTGCAGCAGGCAATGGTGCAAGCCAACGGAAGTCAGTGTGGATTCTGTACGCCAGGATTTGTCGTCGCATTAACTGGTTTGGTTGAAAGAAAATTGCAAAAAAAAGAAAATCAGATCTCAGACAAAGAAGCAAAAAATGGACTTACGGGAAATTTGTGTCGCTGTACGGGCTATCAACCGATTGTGCAGGCGGCGACTTCTTTAGTGGTGCAACAATGTTCTTCCGTTCTGAGTCGATACTATTCGCGTTCGCAGAGGGCAGAGCTGTTGGCCGCGCGAAAGAAGAGTGTCCATCTTCGTACTGAAAACTACGGTTTTTTTGCGCCGACAGAAGTCCTCGCTGCGGCAAAATATCTGGTCAAAAATAAAGAAGCCCGTCTGCTGGCTGCCGGAACTGACCTTGGGGTTTTGCTGAATAAGAACAAGATTCAAATCAAGCGTGTGCTTAGTTTGCATTTAGTCCCAGAGCTTTATGAAATAAAAAAGGTTAAGGGAAGGCGCCTGCAAGTGGGTGCGCGGGTGACCTTGTCGGTACTGCGCAAAGAAGTGCAAGCGCTGATCCCTGAGTTGGCTCGATTTCTGGATATCTTTGCTTCGCCTCAGATTAAAAATGTTGCGACCTTAGTTGGCAATGTCGCAAATGCGTCGCCGATTGGCGATACGGCCCCATTTCTTTTGCTGGCAAATACAGTAATTTATATTGTCGGTGTAAAAGGGACGCGAAAAGTAAAACTTGAGGACTTCTATCTTGGATATAAAAAAACCGCAGTGAAGACAGGCGAGTTAGTTAGTGCCATCGAATTTGATATTCCAGAGGCTGACGAGGATTTGATTCTACGCAAAACTTCGCAGCGACGTGATTTGGATATTTCAGCTGTAAATATGGGTCTGCGCTTGCAATGGAAGAATCGAGCCGCATTGCAAGTGGGGGTTTGTCGGATTGCGGCGGGCGGTGTCGGGCCCTGGCCGCTGCGACTGATCAAAACTGAAAAATTTTTGCTGGGTAAAAGTTTATCTTCTGATATTTTAGAGCAAGCTATTTTGATTTTGCATGAAGAGATCACGCCGCTTTCCGATTTGCGCGGTTCAAGTGCTTTTCGCCGGGTTTTGCTAGAAAACTATTTACGTCATTTTTTTCAAGTGAAGATGAATCACGGAGAATCCCTAAAGCGTGGAGCATCCCTGAAGCGCAGGCCGGAGTCTGAGCTATGAAACGCTCCCATGAATCTGCCCATACTCACGTTACAGGCCTTAGTGAATTCATTGATGATCGGGCCTTTGTTCGTGGGGAACTTCTGGTTGGTATATTATTTAGTCCTCACGCCAAGGCCAGAGTTCGCAAAATAGATACGACGGCTGCCCTTCGGATTCCAGGGGTTGCCGCGGTTTTCACGGGGAAAGATATAGAACATAATGTTTGGGGAACCATCTTTCAAGATCAACCGCTAATTGCCGAAAGCGAAGTTAATTTTGTTGGCGAGGTCCTTGTCCTGATTGCCGCAGAGACCAAAGAAGCCATCGAAGCTGCGAAAGCTGTCATTCGCATTGATTATCAAGTGCTACCGGCGATTTTGAATATTGCGGAAGCCCGTAAACAGAAAAGTTTTATTGCTGGGGAACGAAAAATTGAACGAGGCCAGGTTGATCAGGCTTTTCTTAAAGCTTCCCATCAATTCGCAAGCAAAATCGTAATCCGTGGACAAGATCATTTTTATTTAGAAAGTCAGGTTGCGGTCGCCTATCCAAAAGAAGATGGGCAAATTGAAATTCATTCCTCGTCACAACACCCAACTGAGGTTCAACACGTTGTTTGTCATGCTTTAGGGTTGGGCTCTAAGGACGTTGTATGCATTGTAAAAAGAATGGGTGGCGCCTTTGGCGGCAAGGAGTCACAGGCTGCCCCTTTTGCGGCCTTTGCCGCGTTGGTTGCGCATAAGTTAAAGCGACCGGCCCGAATTGTTCTGAGCAAAGACGATGATATGATAATGACAGGCAAAAGAAATCCCTTTGAAAATGAATACCGGGTTGCCTTTGATTCCCAGGGTTATCTTTTGGCCTTGGACGTTCAGCTGTTTTCGGACGGTGGGGCCTTTGCTGATCTTTCGACTTCAATTATGGAAAGGGCGATGCTGCACTCTGATAATGCGTATTTTATTCCGCACGTGCGGATTCGGGGTCAGGTTTGCCGCACTAATTTTCATCCGCACACTGCCTTTCGCGGTTTTGGCGGACCAAAAGGTGTCGCAACCATCGAGCAAATCATTGAGCAGGTCGCTCATGCATTGGGAAAAGATGCGTTGGAAATCCGCAAGCTAAATTGCTACAGCGACCGAGGCGGCAGAGACATAACCCCCTATGGGCAAAAAGTCGAAAACAATTGCCTTCCAGAGTTATTTCAGAAATTAGAAAAAAGCTGCAACTACCAGCAACGCCGAAAAGAAATCAGTTTACACAATGCAAAGGCAATTTCTTCGGGCGCCGATCAAGGTCTGCGTGGCTTGTCTTTGACTGCAGTTAAGTTTGGAATTTCATTTACTACCAGATTCTTAAATCAGGGAAATGCCTTAGTCATTGTTCATCGCGATGGCACTGTGCAGGCTTCGACCGGTGCGACAGAAATGGGTCAAGGGGTAAATGCTCGTATTGCGCAATTGATTTCTGAAGAGTTAGGACTCGAGCGCCAGCTCGTGCGCATCATGCCCACAGCAACCGATAAAAATGCAAATACGTCTCCGACGGCGGCATCTAGCGGTACAGATTTGAATGGGTCGGCAGCGGTTCTGGCCGTGCGAAAGATTAAATCAAGATTAAGTCAGTTGGCAGTTAAGGTCCTTCAGCTTCCAGAGACCCGCTGGGCGAAAAATACGGCCGGTTTGGGTTCGGAAGATGAAATTCTAGTCAGTTCTGCCGAGTACTTAGGGACTCAGCCCAATGAAAAAGCCAATTGGCAAACGGGGCTGCAGGATTTTTGTGATATTATTTTTTCTGACGGGCAAGTATTCGCAAAAAATAAGCCAGAGAAAAAAATCAGTTTTGCTGACTTAACTAACGAAGCCTATCTGAACCGCATTTCACTGAGCGATTATGCTCACTACCGAATTCCAGATTTGAATTTCAATAAGCTGACGGGCGCAGGCAATGCCTTCATGTACTTCACTCAAGGAGTTGCGGCCTCAGAAGTAGGGATTGATCAAGTGACTGGCGAGGTAAAGGTTTTGCGCAGTGATATTTTGATGGATTTGGGGCGACCGATCAATGAAGGTTTAGACCTGGGTCAAGTCCAAGGGGGCTTTGTTCAAGGCATGGGTTGGGTGACAACTGAAAATCTTTATTACTCGGCTGCGGGGAAGTTGCTATCGCATTCTCCAAGTACCTACAAAATTCCTAGCATTCAGGATACGCCGCGGACTTTTAATATTCAGTTGCTATCCAATGACGACAATCGAATCAATCTACGCGGAACAAAAGCGGTCGGCGAGCCTCCATTGTTATTGGCTATCAGCGTGTGGACCGCCGTCCAAGATGCTTTGAAAGCTTTGCCGGAGTACGAAAAGGAATATCCACAAATCCAGCTTCCAGCAACTCAAGAAGTCGTGTTAAGGGCTATGCATCGTCGAGCTTTTGAGCGTTGGGAGTAACCGATTCAGGATTTTTTTCAATCCGCATTGCAGCTGAGCACTGAGGGTCATCGCTTTGTGACGATTACCTTAGTAGCTAGCCGTGGCAGTGCCCCTCAGGACCCCGGGGCAAAAGCTATTGTCACTGAAAAGGGCCTGCACTGGGGTACCGTTGGTGGCGGCAAAATCGAGGCCCGCGCAATTCAGTTTGCAAGGGCCTTGATAAGTAGCGGCAGTCCCCAGGACCCTTCACCCGCGCAAGCAAAGTCTTCGGGTCCAATATTAGTACCCGACTCAAAGTCGGGTCCCATAACAGTACCCGACTCAAAGTCGGGTCCAAGAACAGTACCCGACTCAAAGTCGGGTCCAAGAACAGTACCCGACTCAAAGTCGGGTCCAAGAATAGTAACCTGGAATCTGCAAACAGATATCGGGATGACGTGTGGCGGGGAAGTGACTTACCTATTCGAAACCCATTTCCCTCGACATTGGAAAATCGTCGTGTTTGGAGCTGGGCACGTTTCCCAAGCCCTGATCCGGGTACTGTTGACTCTTGAATGCCAAATTCAATGTTATGACCACCGTCCTGAATGGCTTGAAAAGTTGCCTTCATCAGAAAAGCTAACGGCAGTTTGTATTGCACAGCCGGAAGAGTTGGTCCCACAGCTCCATCAAAGATCATTTTTTGTTTCCGTGACCCAGGGACATGCGATGGATGTGCCCATTTTGGAAAAGATTTTTCGCCATCATCCCGAAGCCCCCTATATTGGGGTGATCGGCAGTGACCTTAAGGCAAAGCGAATCCGGGCGGAGCTCTCCGCCCGAGGGGTGAGTGACAGCTTGTTGCAAAAGCTACGCTGTCCGATGGGTTTGCCTTTGGGTAGCAATAGCCCGGCTGAAATTGCAATTAGCATTGCCGCGGAACTGCTGCAAGTTCGAACCTAACTGGCGGCGAAGTCATTAGAAAGCCCCCCGTTGCTGATGACACTATTTATCAAGTGACTGCAGCCTTGCTAATCAAGCTTATCTCTCGTAACAACTTTGTATGAATTCTAATTTGCACGAATGGTTAAATCTTTTAATTCGCTGGGGTCATTTTCTGGCGGGTATTATGTGGATAGGGACTTCCCTCTATTTTGTTTGGATGGACTCTAGCTTTAAGCCATTGGCAGAGCCCAAAAAGGGCGTTGACGGCGAAGTTTGGATGGTTCACGGCGGTAACTTTTATCACGTCGAAAAGCGCCGTTTTGGCCCAGGGGAAATGCCTTCTTTGCTTCATTGGTTTAAGTGGGAAGCGACCTTGACTTGGCTTACGGGATTTATGCTTTTGATCGTCGTCTATTACATGACCAGCGGCGCTTATTTGGTCGATGCGCAGGTAAAAAACTTAAGCCCTGGATTGGCAAGTCTTATTGGACTTGGGGTTATTTTTGGTGGTTGGATATTTTACGATCTGTTGCTTCGTAGCCCATTGGCAAAAAGTAAATGGGTCAATGTGGTAGGTCTTTTTTTGACGGCCGCAATTATCTATTTTTTGACCCACACCTTTAGTGGCCGTGGAGCTTTTATTCATTTGGGCGCAATGTTTGGTACGATGATGGTCTTGAATGTTTGGGTTCATATTTTGCCCAATCAGCAGGCCATCATTGAGGCCTCAAATGCCGGTAATGAACCAAACTATGACCTTGGGAAAATTGCCAAGACCCGGTCAATGCATAACTCCTACATGACATTGCCGGTACTTTTTATTATGATTTCAAATCACTTTCCATCAACGTTTGCCCATAGCAACAACTGGCTGGTTCTGATTTTAATTGTCCTGATGGGTGCCCTAGTTCGACATGTGATGATTTCGGCAAAGTATTGGCCATTGGCGCCAGCCCTTGCTTGTTTGGTCGCCCTGGTTTCGATGACCTATGTTAAGGCCGCAAGAGGTTTACCTGAAAATGATTCTGAAAATTCTAAAGTTCATTTCTTTCAGATAAATCACATTCTGCAAAATCGTTGTGTTCAATGTCATTCTCGCTTTCCGACGGATTCTGTTTTTACGGTTGCCCCGGGCGGTGTTGTATTTGATACCCCAGCCGATATTCAGCAGTGGTCAACACGAATTAACGAGCGGGCTGTGCAGCAAAAAACAATGCCCTTGGCGAACAAAACACAAATGCTGGATGAAGAGCGAATTCTGCTTGGCAAATGGATTTCGCAAGGGGCAAGGGTCGAATGAGTTCACCATTTGTTCTTAAAAGTAAAAATGTGCTCACTTATCGGTGGCAAGAATCCAGGCCCGCTACAATCCTAATTAATGACGGCAAAATCGAAAAGATTTCTGACTACAAGCAAAGCTTCCCCGGTCTTGCCATTCACGACCACCAAGAACTGACCATCATGAGCGGCCTGGTTGATACGCATGCCCATATCAACGAACCAGGTCGCACCGAGTGGGAGGGTTTTGCCACTGCCACTCGAGCCGCCGCAGCTGGTGGTATCACCACGGTCATTGATATGCCTTTGAATTCAATTCCCGCGACAACCAGCCTGGCGTCTTTGCAAACGAAAATAAATTCAGCGAAGAACAACTGTTCTATCGATTATGGGTTTTGGGGCGGAGTCATCCCGGGAAATGCCGACGAACTTGAAGCAATGATCCGGGCCGGAATTATGGGTTTCAAATGTTTTCTTTGCCCCTCAGGGGTCGATGAATTCCCACACTGCAGCCGTGCTGATTTAGAAATAGCGATGCCGATTCTGGCGCGGCATAAAATTCCGCTTCTTGTTCACGCTGAACTGGAAGCTCCTGTGTCGTCTAGATACACAGATCCAAGCGATTATCGAACCTATCTAGAGTCCCGCCCCGACCAATGGGAGGTCAACGCCATTTGCATGATGATTGACTTGGCCAAAATGACAGGGTGCCAGGTTCACATTGTGCATTTATCGGCGGCGCAAGCATTGTTAAATATTCATGAGGCTCAACAGGCTGGCGTGCCCATCACGGTGGAGACCTGCCCCCATTATTTAGTGTTTGCCGCAGAAGAAATTCACAGCGGAGCGACCCATTTTAAATGTGCCCCTCCAGTGCGGGGCCGTCAGAACCGTGATCAGCTTTGGCAAGGGATCAAGGATCGCACCATCGAGTTTATTGTTTCGGACCATTCGCCTTGTTTGCCGGCCTTGAAGTTGATGGAAAGCGGAGACTTTCAAAAGGCATGGGGTGGTATCGCCGGTCTGCAATTCAGTATGTCTTCTGTCTGGACTGAGATGCAGGCAAGAAACTTTAGCCTTTTTGACTTAACAGATATGATGTCCTATCGTACCGCTAAGTTTTTAGGCTTGGAACAGCAAAAGGGTCAGATCCAAGAGGGCTGTGATGCAGATCTTGTCATTTGGGATCCAAAGACTGAGTTCATCGTCGATAGCGAGCATATTTTTCATCGGCATAAGGTGACCCCTTATTTGGGAAAAAAGCTTTTTGGTAAAGTTGAAATGACCTATTTGCGCGGTCAAAAAATATTTGCGCAGAATAAATTCTTAAACTCAGGCGTCGGTCACGAAGTTTTACGTCGCCCCTGATTGAAGTGAGGAATAGATGGAAGTCATTCAATCCAGTGCAAACGTACGAGTTGCGTTTAGTGAATTGATAGATTTGGCCAACGAAAGAGTTGGCGGTCAAGTCTTGCACGCAAACGATGATTTTTTTGCGGAAAAAGAAAATCTGATCAAAGCAGCAGCTCCTGTCTTTATTGCCGACAAGTACACCGATTTAGGTAAATGGATGGATGGCTGGGAGTCCCGACGCAAAAGAAGCGTAGGCTACGATCACTGCATTATAAAACTAGGACTGCCTGGCGAAATTCACGGCTTGAATATCGACACTGCTTTTTTCACTGGAAATTATCCGGAATACGCATCCGTCGAAGGCTGTGAGCTTAGTGAAGAAGCTTCCGCTGAAGACCTGCAGCGCGCTAGTTGGCAAGTGCTTTTGCCGAAATCAGCTTTGTCCGGAGGCTCGCAAAATTTTTTCCCGGTGATTTATCGTGGTCGTTGCACGCACTTACGACTGAATATTTTTCCAGATGGTGGAGTCGCGCGACTGCGAGTGCACGGAGAAGTCCGTCCGGCCAAAAGTAAACTGCAAGGCCTTGTTGATGTGGCGGCGGCTTCCACGGGCGGCATTGTGGTTACCGCGAACGACATGTATTTTGGGCAAAAGGACAATTTGATTTACCCCGGACGGGCCGTGCATATGGGCGAAGGCTGGGAAACCCGACGCAAGCGGGGTCCGGGTCATGATTGGATTATCGTTAAGCTTGCGGGTCTGGCAAAGCTGCAAAAAATCGAAGTCGATACCCATCACTTCAAGGGCAATTTTCCCGATCGTTGCTCGGTGGAGGGTCTTGTTTCAATTGAAAATTTTCTACCTTGCGATTTTCGCGATCGGCCAGGATTGGAATGGCAAACCTTGTTAGGCGAATCTAAATTGCAAGCCGACCACTCCCACGTGTTTGGTAAAGAACTTAAATCCATCGATCGCGCCTATTCTTACCTGAGGGTGAATATTTATCCCGACGGTGGAGTCAGTCGACTGCGTGTTTGGGGAACTTTAGAAAAAACAGTGGGTTAGAGGTTGGCAACGTTGCAGGCTTTAAACAGCATGACTGAATCCGAGGCGGAAAAAGCATTTTTTCCGTGCTGCTCCTCAAACCGGTGGGCCCGCGAGTTTGCAAAATCACGTCCACACAAGACGGTGCAGGACCTATATTTAGCGGCGGACAAAGTTTGGTTTTCTTTGGCAACAGCCGATTGGTTAGAGGCCTTTTCGCATCATCCACAAATCGGCGCCAATATCACGACTTTGCGTGAAAAATTCGCGGCGACGGAAGGCTGGGCTCAGCAAGAGCAGTCTGGTGTGAGCTTGGCTTCGGAAGTCGTCTTAAAAGCTTTGCAGCAGGCAAATATCAACTACGAGAAAAAATTTGGACATGTCTTTCTAATTTGTGCCACTGGCAAATCCGCTGAGGAAATGTTAAGTGCCTTGCTTGGCCGGGCAGAAAATGATCGGCAAAGCGAATTGAAAAATGCGGCCGTTGAGCAGAGCAAAATCACCAAACTTCGTCTGCAAAAGTTATTAGATAGTCCAATTTAAAAGGGGAACTTTGATGTCAGCAAGAACACGTAGCCCAATTACAACTCATATTCTGGATTTGGCAAAAGGCCATGCTGCTTCTGAAATCCCCGTGCTCTTGGAAAGAAAACTCGAGACCCAAGCCTGGCAAGAGCTTGCTCGAGGAAAAACCAACTCAGACGGCCGAATCGAAGACTTGCTTCCCTCTGGATCGCAATTGCAACCAGGAGTCTATCGTTTAAATTTTGCGCTTGAAGCCTATCACGGCAATGATTGTTTCTATCCCCAGGCAATGATTTGCTTTCAGGTAAAAAAATCAGATCAGCATTACCATATTCCATTGCTGCTGAGTCCGTTTGGCTACTCGACCTACCGTGGGACCTAGGCCATCTAAAAAGAAGTTTAAGACGCGCAATGAATGTAGCGCAATGAATAGGAGAGATTTCAATGAAAAGTTCTTTGTCTAAAAGTGATATTTCAGCGGCCAGGGCTAAATTAAAGAAAGCAAATTTGCAGTTTGTAAAAAACTTCCCTGGCGAGCGATCAGATCGACAACCGACGCACACTGTTTACGGGGGCGCTCAGATTTTTTCGGCTCAAGTTTCACAAAAAATGAGCGAGGCCGCATTGAAACATTTGGCAGCCTTTGCTGGCGACGGTAAAAGTCTGGCTACTGCATTGAAAATTTCGAATCCGGACTTAAAAATTTGGAACGCAGTCTACAGTCGGGTCGTTGATAAACTGAAGCGCGAAGCGGTCGAAGACTTTCGCATTGATTTCGAAGATGGTTATGGAAATCGACCTGATGCGGAAGAGGACTCAGATGCTGCAAAGTCTGCATTGGAAGTTGCAAGGGGCATGGTGGCGGAAACATTACCTCCTTTTATCGGTATTCGGGTGAAACCCTTTAACGAAGAGCGCGTTGTCCGCTCGATGCGAACGATTGATATTTTTCTCACGACCTTATTGAAAGCCAGCAACGGCAAGTTGCCGAAAAATTTTGTGGTAACTTTGCCCAAAGTGCAAATCGCAGAGCAAGCTGCTTCTTTTGAAAGAATTCTTTCGCTGATCGAGAAAAAAAATAAAATAAAAAATGCGACGATTCAGTGTGAACTGATGTTGGAAACTCCGCAGTCGGTAATTGGTTTTGATGGGGTTTCCCCACTGCGAAGTTTTGTCGCTGCCACCAAAGGCCGCTGCCGTGGTGTTCATTTTGGGACCTATGACTATACCGCCGGTTGCAATATTACGGCGACCTATCAGGCAATGGATAATCCCGTCTGCGACTTTGCGAAACATGTGATGCAGGTCACGCTTGCCGGAACGCCGGTGATGCTAAGTGATGGGGCGACAAACGTCATGCCGGTGCCTCCGCACCGGGGTGAAAATTTGAGTGCGTCGCAAATCAGCGAAAATCGAGAATCGGTCTATCGTGTTTGGCGGCTAAGTTACGGCCATATTCGCCATTCGCTTGAGACCGGCTATTATCAAGGCTGGGATTTGCATCCGGCGCAGCTGCCAATTCGCTATGCCGCGGTCTATGCTTTCTTTTTAGAAAGCTACGAGCAAGCCGCCAATCGCTTGCGGTCTTTTATCGAAAAAGCCGCCAAAGCCACTTTGTTAGGTGATGTCTTTGATGATGCAGCGACGGGGCAGGGTCTGCTAAATTATTTTTTACGAGGAATGAGCTCTGGAGCAATTTCCGAAGCCGAAGCTTTAAGCACAGGGCTAACGCTAAAAGATTTTCAGAGCCGTTCGTTTCTTAAAATTCTAGAGAATCATAAGCTGGTTTAACAATCTGTCTTAAATAGGCCAGCCCTTTGGATATCGTGGGTTGCGACAAATAAAGTTGAATTGAAGGGCTTTACGAAAGGTGTTTCTCAAGGCCTTCGCGAAATAGTGCCGGGTTAGTAAATAGTTTCAATTCATCAAACAGAGGCTGGGCCTCGGGGTAATTTAGGCAAAGTTGGCGCATCCATTGTTTGGTTCGCGCAACTGCAAATTGAGGCGAGCGAAAATTTTCGCTGGCCAAATAGAACTTGGGGATGAGGCGACTGACATTTTTCCAGGTGGTATTCAATTCAATTGCAGGTTCGCTGGATCGTTGGTGCATGGCCGATGGGCCCAAAAGGGCTTGGGCGGCACGGATTTGCTGAAAGAGAAAAGGTCTGGCGATGGCCCCACGTCCGATCATGACGTCGTTGCTGCCACTGACTTCGCGACAGCGAAAGTAGTCCTCGACGTTCCAGATTTCGCCATTAGCAATGATCGGGATCTGAACTGTTTCACGAAGGCGCGGGATCCATTCCCAATAGGCGGGGGGACGATAGCCATCGGTTTTGGTTCGAGCATGCACGGTCAGCCAATTCGCGCCCCCCGACTGGGCGGCTTCAGCATTGGCGCGGCAATGTGACGGATCATCAAAGCCCAAGCGAATTTTAGCGGTCACGGGAATCGACAGTGGGACGGCTTGGCGGACGGACTCGACAATTTTTTGCAGACGATCTGGTGTTTTTAAAATTGCAGCCCCGCCATCATGACGATTTACCGTCTTTGCAGGACATCCGAAGTTGAGATCAATGCCTATAGCCCCAAGACTTGCGGCAAAGGCAGCATTTTCAGCTAGAACCGAGGGGTCGCCGCCTAAGAGCTGGATAAAAACTGGAGTCCCTGATCTGGTTTTGCAATCCGTGTGCAGCTCGGGAGCATAGCGATAGTAGACCGTGTCTGGAAGAATTTGCGTCGTGACCCGAATGAATTCAGTGACACATTGATCAATGCCGCCGATTTCGGTGTAAAGATCGCGAAGAACCCAATCGACGACACCTTCCATGGGGGCCAAAAGAAGTCGCATTAGCCACCCAGTTTTTTGATAAAATTAAAATCTTTTTCGCTGACAGGTTGAATCGAAAGTCTTTGCCCTCGTTTTAGCGCCAGCAGGTCCTTGAGTTTGGGCTCGGCCCTCAGTTGCTCGATAGGCACAAAGTTTTTTAATTTGCTGACATATTCAATTTGCACGCAAAACCAAATCGGTTTTTCTTTACTAGCTTTGGGATCAAAGTAATCGCTTGTTTTATCAAATTGAACAGGATCAGGCTTTGCCAGTTGGCTGACCTTAGCAAGGCCAGCAACCCCTGGCGGTTCAGCGCTAGAATGGTAGATCAGGATTTCATCGCCGACCTGCATGTCCTTCATCATAAAGTTTCTGGCTTGGTAATTGCGGATACTATCCCACCAGGCTTTTTGTTGTTTCTGTAAATCATCAATGGAAAACACACTGGGTTCAGTTTTCATCAGCCAATAGTGCTTAGACATCGGGGCTCCTCTGGCGGTAGATCTGCCGGATCAGCATAATTGCCGGATGAGCAAAGCTCTGCCGGATCGGTATAGCTGGCACTGGTAGTAGCGGCTTGGTCAGAGAGAATCAATGGCAATTGTAAAAGCTTACCAAGGAAAGTGTTGCTATCCTGGGCTTGGATTCGGAGCTCTGAGTTGTTCTTTCTTTGGTTCTTCTTTCAAATCTTTTTCAGTGTCTTTTTGCGACCGAGTCGTTAACATCGTCGAAATTGAACAAGGGGTTGCCATGGCATTGGCATTAATTACCGGAGCATCTTCAGGAATTGGAAAAGCAACTGCAGAGCGTCTGGCGGCGGCGGGCTATTCCCTATGGTTAACGGGACGACGACAAGAGCGTTTGGATCTTCTCAGGCAGCAGCTTGTGGATAAGTATTCAGTGCAAGTAGAAACTTTCTGCTTTGATATTCAAAAAGCCACGGCCGTCGACAGCTTTATTGAGCAAGTGCAATCGCGATTGTCTGGGCTCGATATTTTGGTGAACAATGCAGGCCTTGCCAAGGGCGCGGAAAAAGTTCAGGAAGCCAAGCTTTCGGACTGGGACGAAATGATTGATACGAATATCAAAGGTCTTCTGTTTTTGACGCGGAAAATAGTTCCAGCCATGATCAAAGCGCAGCGGGGAACCATCGTAAATTTGGGATCAGCTGCCGGACGCTGGGTGTATCCGGGCGGTGCTGTTTATTGCGCGACTAAATTTGCCGTGCGCGCCATTTCAGAGGGTTTGCGCATGGATTTGGCGGGTACTGGGATTCGAGTTTGTAATATTGAACCAGGAATGGTGGATACAGATTTTTCTTTGATTCGCTTTGGTGATTCAGCAAAGGCCAAAGCTGTCTATGCGGGGATGAAACCTTTGTCGGCCGCCGATATTGCCGAAAGCATTCTTTGGGTTATTCAACAGCCAGCACATATTAATATTCAGGAGCTTGTGATTTTTCCAACAGCCCAAGCGGCTGTTGGTCAGGTTCATAGAACTTAAGCGGCGAATTCTGTCATAGTCTTACAATTGGCGCCGGGCTGCGGTAATCAAGACAATTCGAATTCTTCTTTTTGACATCACTAGGCGATCATGCGGGAATTTCTATTCCTAGGGGGGGAACATGAAAATTTCAACTATTGCTATTGCAGGGATGCTCTTAATAGGTCAGTCGCTATTTGCGGTTCCTAGACTGGACAGAGATGTTCAGGCGTTTTTGAATTCTGATGGAGTTGCGGATCGACCGATGTCAGTGCTGATTACATATAAGCGCAACATTACGATTCCGAAACGTCCTTACCACCGCAGCTTTCACAGTGAGATCCAACGGGCTTTAATGCAAAGCACTCGGGCTCAAGAACAAGCGCTATTTCAAGGGCCACTGGCGGTGGCTGCAACTAAGAAACGGACCTACTGGATTTTGAATGGAACAGCTGCAGAGTTAAATCGCACGGCTTTGCGCAGTTTAAGCAGTCATCCAAATATTGCCTCTATTTCTAATGGCCGGCATTTAATGAGAATTCCAAGACCACAGGTTGCGCCGGCTCCGACTCCGCCAGAACCATATACATATGGTATGCGAAAAGTTGGGGTTCCTGAGTTACGGCAAAAATATCCGCAATTCGATGGTTCAGGAATTCGAGTCGGAATTTTGGACACAGGAATTGATGCTACCCATCCTGATCTGGTGGGTAAAGTTGTGCTTTACAAGGATTTTACTGCTGCTAATGATCCAAAGCCATCGGATGGACACGGTCACGGAACACATTGCGCAGGCACAATTGCCGGAGGCAGCACCTCGGGAACTTCAATTGGCGTTGCGCCAAAGGCGTCGCTCGTCATTGGCAAAATTTTCGATGCCAATGGTTCAACAACGGATGAGGCCTTGGTTGCGGCAATGCAGTGGATGGCCGACCCAGATGGCGACCCAGCGACAAATGATTTTCCAGCTCTGGTCAGTAATTCATGGGGTGATTCTTCAGCCTTTAATACCCGGGATCCACAAGATGATCCATTTTGCATGATTTTAGAAAATTGGGTAAAGCTTGGAATCCTTCCTGTTTTTGCAGCCGGTAACGATGGACCTGATGCTGGCACGGTTGGAACTCCAGGTGGCTGTCCGATGGCATTGACTGTCGGAGCAACGGATTCTCGGGATGGCATTGCGCCTTTTAGTTCACGGGGACCGGCAAAATGGAAGTCTAACGATCTGTTTAAGCCGAATGTTTCCGCACCAGGAGTTGCTATTCGCTCGGCAAAACCAGGTGGTGGTTATCAACTGATGTCAGGAACATCTATGGCGACACCTCATGTTGCAGGTGTCATGGCAATTTTGTACCAAGCCAATCCAAAAATGACTGTGGATGAAGCCGGTAAAGCGGTTCTTGCCGGAGTTGCAGATTTGGGAGTCACCGGGCCAGACATGTTCTTTGGCGCTGGCCGAGTCGATGTGACTAAGTCAGTTGATACAATGAAGCAAAATTATTAAACTGGTGTGAGCTAAGTTGAGTCTTCAGTTATTAAGTTAGCAATTTTTTGGCAGGGTCTGATTTTCGACCCTGCTTTTTTTTGCCTAAAATTCAGTCTAGAAGCAGCCGAAAATTTAACTAAAATTTAAAGACAAGATGCAGAATTTTCAGGAGTTAAAAATGGAATTTCGAATTGAAAAAGACACCATGGGCGAAGTGAAAGTTCCGGCCGACAAATTTTGGGGGGCACAGACCCAACGCTCGACAGAAAATTTTAAAATCGGCGGCGATCGTTTTCCAAGGGAAATGATCAAGGCAATGGGTGTTTTAAAAAAATGTGCAGCACTCACTAATAGTAAATTAGGTCTACTTGATGCAAAAAAATGTGAGCTCATTGTCAAAGCGTCTGACGAAGTCATTCAGGGCAAGCTGGATTCGCATTTTCCCTTAGTGGTATGGCAAACGGGCAGTGGAACCCAGTCGAATATGAATGCCAACGAGGTCATTGCCAATCGCTCGATGGATATGATGGGCTTAAAGCTACCCTCGAAAGAAGTGCATCCAAATGATGATGTGAATAAGGGGCAAAGTTCAAATGATACTTTTCCCACAGCCATGCACATAGCCGTTGCTGATCAGATCCATCATCGTTTATTGCCGATGATGGAAAAACTTCATCAAGCACTGTTGCAAAAACAAAATGAGTTCAAAGCCATTGTAAAAATTGGCAGAACTCATTTGATGGATGCGACCCCGCTGACCCTGGGGCAGGAATTTTCGGGCTACGCGACACAAATGAAGCATGGATTGCAACGGATAAAAAATACTTTTCCTCATCTGCATGAGTTAGCAATAGGTGGCACTGCGGTGGGTACTGGTTTAAATACGCATCCAAATTTTTCAATTGAAGTTTGCCAGTCCATCGCGAAGGAAACGGGCGTTCCTTTTGTTTCTGCAGAGAATAAGTTTGAGGCCCTTGCGACCCATGATTCCTTGGTTGAAGTCAGTGGGGCCCTAAAGACCGTGGCTGTTTCTCTGATGAAAATCGCCAGTGACATTCGCCTTTTGGGCAGCGGTCCACGCTGTGGAATTGGCGAATTGCACCTTCCCGAAAATGAACCGGGAAGTTCCATTATGCCAGGTAAGGTAAACCCAACTCAGTCAGAAGCGATGACGATGGTTTGTGCGCAAGTGATTGGCAATGACATGGCCGTAGCGGTGGGTGGGGCCAGCGGGCATTTTGAGCTGAACGTGTTTAAGCCCTTAATTGTATTTAATGTTCTTAACAGTGTACGCCTGATCGCCGACGCCTGCGAAAGTTTTACCGATCATTGTGTGGTAGGGATCGAAGCCAACACGCAGCAGATCCGTAAGCATTTAGATAACTCGTTAATGTTGGTAACGGCCCTGAATCCCCATATTGGCTATGATAAGTCTGCGCAGATCGCAAAGACCGCGCATAAAAATGGAACGACCCTCAAGCAAGAGGCCATTAATTTGGGATATTTGACCGCTGAACAATTTGATTTGTGGGTTCGTCCGGAATCGATGATTGGTCCCTTGGGCTTGAAAGGTTAGGTTCGTTTGATAATCAATCCATTACTTAAAAAGGCCGATTGGTATACAAAGGGGGCGGCCTCGGGTGATATTCGGCCCTACGTTTTTGTTCGGCCAGAGAATAAAATTCAAAATCCTGGAAGTCGGCATCACAGCGATTGGTTCCCAATGGAGCCCATCTACCTAAACCCCCTTGAAATCGAAAACTTAGAATTTGCCGAGCAGATTTATTATATCGAGGGTCGCGCTTTTGGTCCTGCGAACATGGCCATGCCACGATGGGTTTTTTACGATTGCGCAATTATTCCCGGTTTTGTCGCTGGTTTTGCAATGCGAACCTCGGCTTTGCCGGCAAATATTCGCCAAGTCATGCGGGTCAAAGATAGTCAGGAGTGGACTCCTTTAAGTCTGTTTATCATTATCCCCACCATGGCAAAAGGGCAGTGGGCCGCGCACAATCTTTGTGCAATAAACTCACTTTTGCCCGAAAATGAGCGCCTATATGGCCTAGGATTTTTAAGTAAGGCCTTTGGCCTTTGGTATGCCAACGTGGAGTCCTGCATCGGTTTTACGCAGTGGGGCAGCCCTGCGTTAAAATTACATACCCATTACGGGCATATGCAGATTGTGACGGCCTATACTCCGGTGCATTCCCATGCAAATACAGTAACCTATCGGGTAGAGGTCGAGACCCCCGTTTGGGAGAAATTTTTTACCCGGCAGCCTGACCTTCAATTTCTTGAAAAATACCGGCCGGCAGGCTTTGAGGTGGACCCCAAGGACGAAAAAACCATGATCGCCCTGCATAAAATGGTGCAAAACCACCAGGGACCCTTCTATTTGAGCGCTGCAGACATAGCCTCTAAAAAATTGACTGATCCTCTTGTGGTGTATCAGTCAAAAATAGGGTAGGATAACCCTTCGTTTAAAGTTAAATGTTTTAAAAAGGAAGATATTCATGTCTGAAAATGCTTTACCGGCCGTTGCTAAGTCTATTTACACCGATTGTAAAAAGTGTGCCGCGGAACGATATCATACGGTGATTGCCCATACGACGGCGACCTCCGCTAAAGTGAAATGCGAAATTTGTGGAGCGCAAAAGACTTTCCGAATTGCAAAAGCCGGCGCTGCTAAAAAAGTTAAAGCTCCAGCCGTACCAGGAGCACCTAAGGCACCTTCTAAGCGAGGTGCCGCCGCAGCCGCAGCCCGCAAGAACGCCCACACCGTTGAATACAATAATTTATTGACCACCTATTCTGAAAAAGACGTAGTGTCTTACAATATGAAGGGTGAGTTCTCCGCTGAAATGTTGGTTAAGCACCCGAAATTTGGGGTTGGTATTGTTAAGACATCTTTGCCAATGAAAATTGAAGTGGTTTTTGAGGATGAAGTGCGGTCTCTGGTTCACAACCGCGGATAAAGGCGACTCAATAAAAATGAAATGGACTCAAGGTTTAAACCCTGAGCAGCAAAAAGCGGTGCTTCACAATGAAGGACCGCTTTTAATTTTGGCAGGTGCTGGCTCCGGAAAAACAACTGTACTGGTAGCAAGAACGGGTCGGTTGATCGACGAGGGCCTTGCTCCGGCCAATCAAATCTGCGTTTTAACCTTTACCAATAAAGCAGCTCGGGAACTCAAAGAGCGTGTCGCGCACAAAGTCGGTGATATTGCAAAGGGGCTGTGGGCGGGAACTTTTCACTCGTTCGGCCTAAGATTACTACGCGAGTTTCACACCGAGGCCGGCCTACCGAAGCAATTCGGCGTCATTGATCAGTCCGACAGCACCGGAATTTTGCGCGAACTTCTCAAGGACAATAGGGTGGTCGGAAAAGATAAATTCGACTTGGAAAAAATTCTGACTCTGGTCAATCACCAGCGGGTGCATGGCCGACAGCGCTTAGAGGGGCAGGATGAATATCATGAAATCGCTGAAATGTTATTTCCTAAATTTGTCCGACGCCTTGAACTTCTGGGTGTGGTTGATTTTGAAGGCCTGTTATTAAAGCCCTTGCAGCTGTTTAAAGATCATCCTGCGGTCTTAGAAAAAGTGCGGCATCGTTTTCGCTATATGATGGTCGATGAATTTCAAGACACCAATGATCTGCAAATGCGCTTGGTTGAACTGTTGGTTAAAGAACATCGCAACATTGCCGTTGTCGGTGATGACGATCAGTCCATTTACGGCTGGCGTGGTGCGATGATTTCAAATATTTTGGATTTTCCTAAACATTTTCCACCCTGTGTTGTGATTCGGCTTGAACGAAATTATCGTTCGGCCCCTGAGATCGTGAATCTTGCCAATGAAGTTATTGAAAAAAATAAGAAACGCCATGGAAAAATTCTCAGGGCCGAAGGTAAGTTTTCCAATTCTCAGCTGCCAGAGCTTTTCTTGATCGATAACGAAGAGGACGAATCCGAGTTTGTCAGTCGTGAAATTCAAACGTTCATCAAAGATGGCTTTGCGGCAAAAGATATCGCCGTTCTTTATCGTTCAAATTCTCAAGGTGGAATGATCGAAAGTACTTTGCGCGGGTCCCATATTCCGTATTCTGTTTCGGGCGGCACTGCTTTTTTTGATCGCCGCGAAGTCAAAGATGCAATGGCGTATTTGCGTAGTGCTGTGGCTCCGAACGACGTGGTCTTTAAGCGCATTATAAATACTCCAGCCCGGGGTATTGGTGATACCTCATTGGAAAAACTCAATGCCTATGCCCTAGCCAACAAGTGCAGTTTTTTTAAGGCCTGCCATCATTGGCAAGAAGCTGGAATTCAGGAAAAAGCTGGCGAAGCGTTGACCGCTTTGCTGGCCAATTTACAAAAATTGCCCCAGCGCCTGCTTTCTGGTGCCGGGACGCCGGGCGAGCGCCTCAGTTTGTTTTTTCGCGAAATTGGATACCGGGACTATCTTTTTCTAACAAGTTCTCAGCCTTTGGCTGGCGAAAAAAAATGGAACTTAGTCGAAATCTTAGGTCGCATTTTAAGCAGTTACTCGGCAAAGGCTGGGTTAGAGGCCTCGATGCTCCGGGATTTTCTCGATGCCATGGAGCTTCGTGATGACGTTGAAGATGATGAAAAGAAAAAAGGTGTATCACTGATGACCTTGCATGCTTGCAAGGGACTTGAGTTTCCGGTGGTCATATTGGTCGGCGTTGAGGAAGATCTTTTGCCCCATCGAACGCTGGGCTCGGATGTGGATGAAGAACGGCGGCTTTTTTACGTCGGCATTACCCGGGCAAAAGAGCGTTTAATTCTGACCCGATGTCGAACGCGAAAACGGCACGGACAAATCAAACCAGTAACAATGTCGCGATTTCTGCTTGAACTTTCAGGCCAGAATATCAAAGACCACCGCGGCGAGTTTCGCCCAGTTTCGTCAGAGCAACGCGAAAATCTGCTATCAAGTTTTCTTTCCGGATTGGATCAGAAACTTCAAGGCCAACCGAAAAAATAGAGATTTGAAGCAGCTGATTTGCTTGTTGGCAGAAGAAGGGATACCGTCCGGGTATGACAAAGAAAGATCTTGTTGGTTACTATTATACGAAGATCACTAAAAGTCTCAAGTATTTGGAATTTACTTTCAGGCGAGTGCAATCCATGTCGACAGACCCTACACAGCTAGCGCCTGAGCAGCTTGAGCTCTGGGATAGCTTTGCTGTGCGCTTTGCTAGAACTTCTGACCTTTTTCTTTCTAAATTCATCAAAGCGATTGTTCTTAAAGATGACCCTGCCTTTGACGGCGGCTTTCGTGATTTTTTAAACCGAGCTGAAAAGCTGAAGGTTATTTCCCACCCCCTTCAGTGGCACGAGATTCGTCAGCTTCGAAATGTCACCGTCCATGAGTACAGTGATCAGGACCTGAAAGAGATCTTTGGTAAATTGATCTCTTACGCTCCACAGCTTTTGGATCTACCTAAAGTGCTTTCTTCAATGGTGACTGAGCCATGAGAATTTCCGATCGAGATCTTGCAAAAATTAAAACTGTATTTGCGGAGGTCCTCCCGCCGCCGTATCAACTTCGGGTCTTTGGCAGCCGCCTAGACGACAGCAAGCTTGGCGGTGATATTGATCTTCTTTTGATAGTTAGTTCGGATCGACTTGAGCAGACACGTAGATTGAAATTTGTCATCCTCGACGGCCTATATGTGGCTATCGGTGAGCAGAAAATCGATCTTCTTATCGTGGACCAGAAGCAAATGGAGTCAGATGTTTTTCTGAGCTCCCTTGAAGGCCTGAGTATTTAGGATTCTTTTTTCTTCCAACATTGAAAGTCCAACGTATCCGAAGTGCGGGACGCTGAGTCTTCCAAGCGGTTAGGTTTTAGTCTTGAAAATTTTGTCAAATAAAGCAAAGGGTGCAAATCTTTGCGGGTACTTAATTTCGACCCACAGATGAACAAGCAAGAGAAGTCCCGTTAAGAAAGAAAACATTCCAGCGATCCACCAAGAAAAGGATTGTCCAAAGCGAAGAATAACTTGGTTGTTGGAAGGGACAATTGCCATAAAGCCAGGGCTTATCGGAGCGATCTCGTCAGCCGTGCTGGCCTTCCAGCTTGGATGGTAAGAAAACTTCAAGAGGTGCAGAAACCCAGGACAAGCTGTATTTAAAGTAATTATATTATAGCCAACCTCGACTGTTGGTTTGCAATCGATCGAAGGCGGAGCAATCTTTTCTTTAAAAATCGAACTAAATTGCTGTGAATAAATGAGCGTTGGTTTGTCTTTTTTCCAAGAGTAAAACCAATCCATAAAATCCCGCTTGAAACTTTTGCTTAAAGTTTGAATGGGCTCAACCTTGACCAACTCGACCAGCGACATGGGTTCTTTGATTGAGTAAACATGAAAATTTTTACTTTGTGCCGTCAGTTGAAACGCTGAGTTGGACTCGGCTTGCTTGAAGGCCTCAGGGGTCGTCAAAATCAGGTCGCGTACCCCTAGAACTTTAAGTGGATCCTCTAGCCCTACAAAATTAAGGGTCGGACAGACCCACTCGCCACGGGCGGGGCAGCTTGGATGCAAACTAATTCGCCCCTGAACCCATTGCACCAGAGGCGCTGTAAATGTCGCTTCTACGTAGAGGGACTCCATGGTTGAACGCTTTGCAAAGTAGGGTAGCAGTTCCCAGACACGCGGCGTTCCTGCTTCATTCAAAGTCTCGTGATGTTCGTTCGCCATTCGCGGATCTGAAAAGCTGCCTTTGACTTGGGATACAATACTTTGCACCTCTTTAAACTTTTCTTTGCTTGTCCACGAGGAATAATTCCAGCGCACCCAGTGCGGATAATTGGTCATGTTTTTTTGCGTCCACCAAAAGGCCAATGGAACCATTAGGATTGTCACCGACCACAGAATCTGATTTTTAGCCCGCTCCAATATCATGCCGAAAAGTATCGCAGTGAAAAGCACTAGGATATGCTGAATCTGGGGTACGGCGCGGATATCCGCCAGCCCAATGGCTGGAAAGAAAAAGAACATTCCCAGCGAGGCTGCGACCGGGATCATCCAAAAGGCACATTCATTGAGAAGAGTTTTCCAGGCAATAATCTTCTTCCAAGATAGAAACGCAAGAACAAGAAGCAGTGGGCCATAGAGGTAGGCAAATATTTTTAAAGAAACGGGGACAGTCTCTTTCCAAACATTGGTAAAAGCCCATTTGATCGGGATTCGCAAAGTCCAGGTGGCATTCAGCAGTTGAGGAACAATAAACCACAGTCCCAACAGAAAACCAAAAAGTCCTACCCAAAAAAGATATTTCAAACGCTGTTTCCATAGGCCAAAGGGGAATGCCACGACGAAACTTAAAAAGAAAAACGGGATCAATAGAAAAACATATGTATGAGTCACTGCAATGGCCATAACCAAAAATGATGATAAAAAATATTTGCGTTCACTGCGAAGTTCCCAGCCAATCATGCCAATCAAAAGAAACAAGAAATCAATTCCATACATATGCGCAAATTGCCCAGCTAACAGCGACTGTGCATTGGCGCCCCACATGCTATGGGACTCATTGAAGACGTAAACGAAGCTGACAAGGGCTGCCAGCAAAGCGGTGTGCAGTTTGTAACCAAGTCCTTTGAGGCCCGCCATCACGCAAACGGGAAACGCAAAAAGTGGCGCAATCGTTCCTAAGTTAAAGGCCAGTCCTAAGGGCATAAATAGGCTTAAAAATGCCATGATTAAATAAGGTCCAGGAAAATAATGAAGCAGAAGAGGCTCGCCCATAAGGTTTCCAGGATTCCAGACACGCAGGCTTAGGTTCGGAAGTCCATGTTTGACCAGGGCATAAAGGGGATAAAAATGCGAGCCGGTATCCCCACCGGTAGCGGGCTCGGTATTGAAAACATTTTGCGGTGTCAAAAATGCAACCATAAGTAAGAGCATCCACGCAAACAAACCAAACCAAATTACACTGCGGTGTCGTTCAAGAAAGTTCAACATAGCAATAATCGTAAACGGAACTTAAATTAGATTCAATCACTGAAAAAGTAGGGGCACCGTCATCTGAGTTGGCCCACGGCATGAAATGAATTCCAATTGACTATATATTCTAAGAATTTCTTTATTCAGATTTTTTGGCACTTGCCCACTTAAATCAAGAAGGGTGTTGGTCAAAAAGCAGCAGCGATTCACTTGCCCGGATTTGCCAACACTTAGTCCAAGGCTGACAACTCCTTGAACGGCTTCGCTGTACTGGGTCAGGTCAGCCACTTTTTTATAAGCTTGATTTAGAATTTTCTCTGCACTTTTGGCGGGAACAAAGCCATCAATATAGGTTTTAGGCTGGGTAAACCAACCGTGTATTACTAACCGGGCCTCGCGTGGGTCCATGGTGCCGCGGACTTCGGTAACCCCGTGTGGAAGGCGTGGATCAAAAGCAATCAATCGGTTTGCTTTTGCGGGGATGCGATCGACAAAACTAGTTAGCTCGCGATTGGTTTGTTGGCCAAAGTTTTGCCAGTAGTTCAAGATTTCAGGCTTTAAAATCAGAGTTTCTCCACCTTTAAAGCGACGAATCTCTGGGGTTAGGGAGTATACAAAAGCCCAAGGACCATGTGGAACATCAGAATGAAGCTCTTGTTTGCAGCCCTCAATATAATAGCTTAGCCACGGTGGTGAGATATCCCAGCAGCCTAGAGTTTTCCGTCCCCAGCTCACCAGCTGAGAATGAAAATCCATATAAAGTTTTTGCGAAAAATAGTGGTAGGCGGGCGTCCTGACAAGGGTGTATTGGTCGGGAACATGCCAGAAGTCCCAGACAAAGCGCTGATTGTCGGCTTCGAGTGGATTTGCAAATCGTTTATCAAATTCGGCACGCAATAGTTTGGATTTCTTGGAGAATTGATCAACCACCAATATGTGCGGGGACTTCACAGGCAGTTTCCAACCACGCAAGCTTTGCCTTGGCGGCAATCAAGTTGACTTTGGCAGGATTGCAAGCAAAGGCCGGCGCTGCTGTCGCAGGCCAAGGCACCGCACGAGGTCAGAACCCCAGCGGGACTCATTGAGCCCCAGTCACCCATGCTGTCCAATACGCAGTGAGAATCCCCACGCACGCAAAGCCCATTCCAGCACATTTGATCCTTTTTAGCGCATTCGCTAGATTGCTTGCAGGCGGTGCAAGTCAGTGGCGGAAGAACAGGGCTTGGAGTTCGTTTTTCATAATTGTCACGAGCGATTTTCCATTGTTCAGTAAGCTTCTGACAGGTTGGGTCGGCAATATCACACTGAATAGATGGTAAACAATTGCTGGTGCCGTCAAAGACATAACCCAGGGTGCAATGAATAGGGCTGGTGGCCGTTCGCCGGCAGAAGCCAGTGGCCTCTTCACAAATATAGGCATTGCAATTCGTGACTTCGCCCCGGTCATTGGCGGCCCAGCGTTCTGCTGTGCAAAAGTGTTCTTTATATTGGCAGGTGTTGCCAACGCAAACCCCGCCGATCTTACAATCAGCCTCGAGAACACAGCTTTTAGCGCAAGGATTTTGGGCATTGAGTTCTTGCGAGCTTGCGCGTTCCGCAAAGCAAAAACAGAAGGTCAAAATCAGGCTAGCAATAAAGGGTATGCGAAATGATCTCATGCAAGTCCGAAGATACTCGAAGGCTTCGACAAATCAAGTGGCGGTCGCTTCTCTGGATCATTTTCTGGTCCATTCTTTAAATAACAGGCATGACTCGGGTCGACTATTGAAAAATTAACCAAAAAGTGACAATTTTCGAGCTTGCCTCCAGCGAAGGACAGGTGCTGGAATAATCCCATGGCACAAAGCTTATTAAAAAACGAATTTTGGTTACAGACTTTAGATCTTGCCGCTTTGGTAAAAATAGAGCCCAAACAATTGCTGATCGAGATTGAAAAGACCTTCGGACCGCTGCGGATGAAATCGATATTGCCTCCGGGAGTTGTCCGTCGTTTTCTAAGCAGTAAAGGGTATAAATATCCTGAAAAAACAGTTTCCTTTCAAATGTTAAAAGGTGGAGTGGCCAAGACGACATCAGCTTTAAATTTTGGTCTACGTGCTGCTCAATATGGTTCTCGTGTTTTGTTTATTGATCTTGATCAGCAAGCCAATTTAACTTTTGCCTTGGGCCAGGATGCGGAAAACTTGAATGTCTGGGTCGATGTTATAGAGAAAAAAACAACCCTAGCTAATTGCTTGCTAAAAATAGATGACGGGATTGATTTGGTGCCGTCTTCCTTGAATAATTCGGTTTTGGATCGGGTTTTGCTAAATAGCAACCGCAATTGGTCGCAGTCGGTTTTGGGACCTTTGAAGGAGGTTCGCGCCCACTATGATCTTGTAATTATAGATACCGCACCAAATCTTTCAGCAATCAATACGGCGGTGACCTGTGCTTCAGATTTGGTTGTGCTGCCGATCAATCCAGACAAGTTTTCTCTTCAGGGTGTGCAAAAGAACTTGGCCGACCTTGCAGAGTTAAAACAAGAGTTTAGCCTAGACTTTAAAACCCAGATTCTTTTCACCAAGTTCGATGGCCGTGAGTCAGCCAGCCGGGAGATTCTGTCTCAGTGTATCGATTTGTTTGAAGATATGTTAATGAAGAACTATATTCGCACTTCGGCCGAGATTAAGAACTCGATTGGTTCTAGCAAAAGTCTTTTTTCGGCAAAATCCAATGCCAAAGAGGACTATGATTCGGTAACTAAAGAGCTTTTGGGCTGGGGGTAAGTATGCCATCAATTAAGGACTTCGATAAAAAAGCAAAAAAAGAAAATATCGAAAAATCAGAAAATATTGAAAACACAAAAAAGAGCGAAAACAGCCAAAATGCGGAATCGGGCGGGGCTCCGCCAGCGGCGAATTCAAATCCGCGAGCAAAGCGTCGCCCAGGACGAGGCGATCTAGAACATGAAGATCAGTCTGCAAAAGTAGCGCGAACAATAATTGAACCAAGCCAAGAGGACGTAACCGTGGTCGATGTTGAAACTGGCGAGCAAATACAAGCTGAATCAGTGGCAACGGAAGAAGTCCCTCAGGCCATGCCCTCAAAAGAGGGCGCCGGTCAGCCCCCGCTTGAAGAAGGATTTAAAATTGTTTTTCCAGGTTCTGATTTAATTAAAAATAGATTTCCACGCCCTTTTGCCGTCGCCGAAGCTGTCGCCACGGATTGGGTCAATGATGGCCGATTTGAAGGTTTGCCCCTTGGACATCCGCTGCTGCAGTATTTTGCGGCAAAAGGTCTTCAGGCCGCCAAGGACTTTGAAAAGAAAATTGCCAATAGCCCGGTGACCGAAAAGGTAGCATTTAAAGCGTTTGAAGTCGGCCTTAAGGCGCAAGCCACAGTCGGGGAAATGAAGACAAAGATAGAAGAGTTGCGCGCAAAGGTTATAAAAAAATGAATTTGGAAGCGTCAATTCGCAAAAAATTGGAACAAAATTTTTCGCCCATTTATTTAGAGGTCGAAAATGAAAGCCACAAGCACCACCGGCCTCAGGGTGCTGAGACTCACTTTCGAATTGTTTTGGTTTCCGCAGCCTTTGAAGGCGTATCAAGGGTCGATCGACAGCGTCAGGTGTCAGCCCTTTTTGATGAGGAACGAGCCAACGGCCTGCATGCTTTTTCGCAAAGGGTGATGGCCCCTGCCGAGTGGGATCTTGTCAAAGACACTTTTGTGATGAAGTCGCCGACCTGTCTAGGCGACGATCACGGATAAGGGTTATGGATTAGGGTTATGGATAAAGACTGAGTTCGTCAAGTTTGGTCTTGAGTTCACAAAGTAGGCTTCGCATTTCAAGGATTCGCAGCTCTTCACTCGAGGGCCTTTGGACATTCAGCGAAAGATCATCCCAGCTGCTCATTGCATTCTTTAGGTCATCGCAGGCCTGATTCCATTTCTGCTTTTGCGACTGCTTTAAGTCCAAGGCCGCAGGCACGGATAGATCTGAAATAGGTTGGATGTTTCGGATGTTGCTGTCGTTACTCATGAAGATAAAATGATGGTAGGCGGTTCCCTCTGCGTTGACAAGAAATTAAACAAGCAGGCAAAGCTCATTTTAGAAATCTCATTCGTGAAATTGACATTGCCGCTGGGGCATGAAAAATTCCTAGTCGCAAAAGAAGAACATCTAGAATCTTTAAAGAATATTAAAGGAGATCCATGTCTCAAGACATTATTTATACAATGAAGGGTGTCAGTAAAGTATATCCGCCAACTCGATATGTTTTGAAGAATATCTATTTGTCTTATTTTTACGGGGCAAAAATTGGAGTTCTTGGTTTGAATGGATCCGGGAAATCTTCTTTGCTGAAGATCATGGCAGGCGTTGATAAGGACTTTTTGGGCGAGGCCTTTCCCGCTCGCGCACTGAAAGTTGGCTTTTTAGAGCAAGAGCCAAAGCTGGATGAGACCCTCACCGTTCGTGATAATATTTTTGCGGGGATGGGCGAACTTCCTGGATTGATGAAAGAGTTCAATCAGATTTCGGAAAAATTCAATGATCCAGATCTTGACCCCAATGAAATGGAAAAAATGATTGAAAAGCAGGGGAAGGTCCAAGAAAAAATTGAAGCCCTGAATGGTTGGGACGTGGATCAAGTCATTGAAAAAGCGATGACAGCGTTAAATTGCCCAGAGGGTGACCAGCCGGTGAATCATCTTTCGGGTGGGGAAAGAAGGCGTGTTGCTTTGACCCGTCTTTTGCTTTCGAATCCAGATATTCTGCTGTTGGACGAGCCTACCAATCATTTAGATGCCGAAAGCGTTCTGTGGCTTGAGCACTTTTTGGCAAAGTTTCCTGGAACGGTCATTGCCGTAACCCATGATCGCTACTTTTTAGATAATGTTGCAGGTTGGATTTTGGAGCTTGATCGGGGCGAAGGTATTCCCTGGAAGGGAAATTACAGTTCGTGGTTAGAGCAAAAAGAAAAAAGACTGCAGATCGAGCAAAAGTCTGAAGAGCGTCGCAATCGAACCTTGGAGCGTGAGCTTGAGTGGGTTCGGATGTCGCCTCGGGCCCGGCAGGCAAAGAGCAAGGCCCGGGTTTCCAACTACGAAAGCTTGATGAAAGAGCCGTCAGCCGATCGGATTCAAGAGATGCAAATTTATATCCCAGCGGGACCTCGGCTGGGGGATATCGTCGTGGAATTTAAAGACGTTAAAAAGGGATTTGGAAAAAACCTGCTTTATGAGAATCTCAATTTTTCGCTGCCCAAGGGCGGAATTATCGGAATAATTGGTCCTAACGGTGCGGGTAAAACAACACTTTTTAAAATGATTACCGGACAAGAAAAGCCAGATGCCGGCGAGGTTAAAATCGGCGAAACCGTCAAGCTCGGATACGTCGATCAGAATCGTGAAGGCCTGAATCCGGACAAATCAGTTTTTGATGAAATATCAGGTGGGCAGGAAACGATTAAACTTGGAAATCGCGAAGTTAATTCCCGAGCTTATGTGTCTTGGTTTGCCTTCAGTGGCACCGATCAACAGAAAAAGGTTGGAACTTTATCCGGAGGCGAGCGCAATCGGGTTAATTTAGCAAAAATGCTGAAAACCGGTGCGAATCTTCTTTTGCTGGATGAGCCAACCAATGATTTAGACGTGAATACGATGCGGGCTCTTGAAGACGCACTTTTGGAATTTGGTGGCTGTGCGGTGGTGATCTCCCATGACCGTTGGTTTTTGGATCGGATCTGCACCCATATTGTTGCCTTTGAAGGTGACAGTGAAGTTCGCGTGTTCCCAGGAAATTTTTCTGAGTATGAAGAAGACCGGAAAAAGCGCCTGGGCGCAGAAGCCGAGCACCCCAAGAAATTTCGTTATCGGCCGTTACAGTAAGCGGGAGCAACCAGCGGCTTAAGAAGCTTAAAGGCCTCTTTGAGCTCGATGAAAATCTGGTTTTCTCCACCCTGGTCCGGGTGGGTCTTGAGGGCCAGTGTGCGAAAGGCTGCCTTCAGTTCCTTTAAATTAAAGGCTTGCCCAACGTCCTGACCTAGTCTGAGGAACAGGGCCACGGCTTTCAATTGGGCTTGGCTTAACGTGTGGACCTTGCGTTGCACCTTGGGCCGATTCTGATGATATACCTGGGCTTTGGCGCGAGAGTTCTGGCCTACTTTGCCGACAGCGCCAACTAATTGGCTAAGGCAAGAGGGGGTCAGGTCTTCGTGATAGCTTTGTATTGCAGATGCGAAGCCCGCAGGCTGAGAAAAGTTTTTACTAAGGTCTTGGCGGACCTGATTTTCTATTTGGCGATAAAGAATTTCGGCGAATCTGTCGTGTTTCATTTCAATACACTTTTCGGAAGTAGACGGCTTTGCGAGAGTCCAAAAAAGGACCTGTCGCTGGGGAAAAATCAGGTTTGCACCAATTTTCTTGGCTTTCGCATTGGCTTTGTCGTTGGCTTTGTCGTTGGCTTTGTCGTTGGCTTTCACTTGCAAAAGTGGTCGAAGAGCTGTTTTTCCCCTCTGAGAAAGGAGTTTTTCAGAGGGGAAATTATTGCTTTTGTGGAAAAATCTATAAAAACCATAGGAGAAACCCAGGTAAAGAGCAAAAAAATGAGAGAGTAATGCGTTTTTTTTTGGACAAACGGCAAGACTTGTTTAAACTGGCCCCTGCTAAGAGATTGTATTGAGCGTTTAACAACAGCCGCGTCGGAAGTGGTTTTCGCAGGGAAAATCACGAAGACAGGCGAGACGAAACCCTATTCGGAGGAATAATGGCAAAAGCAAAGAAAGCGACTAAAAAAGTTGCTTCTAAGAAAGCTGCTCCTAAAAAAGCGACTACAAAAAAGGCTGCTCCTAAAAAGGCTGCGACAAAAAAAGCAGCTCCTAAAAAGGCCGCAACCAAAAGAAAGCCTAATCTAGCTTTCATGCGACCGTTGACACCTAGCCCTGTTTTGGCTGCAGTTATTGGCGCAGGGACTTTGCCTCGCACTCAGGTTGTTAAGCGTCTTTGGGATTATATCAAAAAACACAAACTTCAAGATGCTAAAAATCGCCGCAATATCAATGCTGACGATAAATTGAAGGCGTTGTTCGGTAAAGACACAGTTTCTATGTTTGAAATGACTAAAATAGTTTCTAAACATCTTTCGTAAATCCATTGCTTTTAAAGTGAAATTCAGCGAAAACCCACTCTAAAGCAGAGTGGGTTTTTGTGTTTTAGCCTTTGCTTAAATTTCTGATTTGAAAAAGGGAAAGCTGATGGCCGTCAGTCCATTGTCCAAAGATGAAATTAAGAAGATGGAATATGTCTGCAGGCTGGCGGCCCGCACGCTGAATTACATCGGCCAATATGTAAAGCCGGGCATTTCTACCAATGAGTTGGATAAGCTTGTCTATGACTATACCCTTACCAACAATGCAAGGCCGGCTTGCCTGGGCTACCACGGATATCCGAAGACAATTTGCACATCCGTCAACGCTGTAGTTTGCCATGGGGTTCCAGATTCCACAGTTTTGCTTGATGGTGATATTATCAATGTCGACGTGACCTCTGAAAAAGACGGTTTTTTTGGTGATTGCTCTGCGACATTTTTTGTCGGTTCGGTTTCGGAAAAAGCGCGGGATCTTGTTGAAGTGGCGTTGTTGGCACGGGACAAGGGCATTGAGGTTATTGCACCGGGCGTAACTACCGGAGATATCGGGTTTGCTATCGATAAGCTGGTAACCCGAAGGGGCTATAGTTGCGTCAGGGAAATTGGAGGACACGGGATTGGCCGTAAATTCCATGATGAGCCCTTTGTCCCTTCTTTTGGTAAGAAAGGTCGGGGCGAGAAGCTTGTCCCTTGGCAGTGCATTACCGTCGAGCCCATGGTTAATGAAGGGGTTTCCACAATTCAAGAGATTGATATTCCCAATTCGAGCATAAAGTACTACTTTACTGCGGATGGAAAACTTTCGGCCCAATTCGAACATACCGTTTTAGTAACGGACACCGGGTATGAAATTTTAACATTGGACTAAAATATTCAGACAAAGAAAGGTCTTCAATGACCAAGACAGCGAATAAAAATAAAAGAAATAATACTTTAACGATAAGCAAAAATAGAAAAGGACAAAAAATGGCAACTCTACAGACCACGAACCGCAAGAACAAAATGACTTCTTTGGCGCCATCGGCAACCGCTAAAAACAAAGGCAACGGCAAGGCAAAAACGCAGACCGCTGATAAGCATAACACTTGGGGCACGGATTATCGGGTTTGCACTGAGGCCATGGAAAATCCAAAAAAATTCGAGGATCTGGCTCGTTGGGGTCGTGAAGAAATTAAGATAGCTGAAAAAGAAATGCCAGGTTTGATGGCTTTGCGAAAAGAGTTCGGCAAGCAGCAACCACTTAAAGGGGCCCGGATTGCGGGTTGTTTGCACATGACTATTCAAACGGCGGTTTTGATCGAGACCCTAATTCATCTGGGCGCAAAAATTCGCTGGTCTTCTTGTAATATTTTTTCAACTCAAGATCACGCAGCAGTTGCCATGGCAGCGGTTGGAATTCCAGTTTTTGCTTGGAAGGGTGAAAATGAAGAGGAATTCAATTGGTGTATCGAACAAACCATCGAAGGCTGGGGCAAAGAAGGCTACAATCTAATTCTTGATGACGGTGGCGATCTGACAAATATGATGCACGAGCCTCGCTATGCTGAATGGTTGAAAAAAATTGTCGGGCTTTCTGAAGAAACAACGACCGGTGTTCATAACCTTGTAAAAATGAAAGAAAATGGGACACTTAAGGTTCCTGCAATCAACATCAATGATTCTGTCACGAAATCCAAATTTGATAACCTATATGGTTGCCGCGAATCCTTGGCTGATGGAATTAAGCGCGCCACCGATACAATGGTTGCGGGAAAAACAATTGTCGTTGCAGGTTACGGCGATGTTGGTAAGGGTTGTGCGTTTTCAGTGCGTGGCTTTGGTGCCCGAGTTTTGGTCACTGAAATTGACCCGATCTGCGCTTTGCAAGCCGCAATGGAAGGGTTCGAAGTAACGACAATGGAAGAAGCCTGCTCTGAAGCCGACATCTTTGTGACAGCAACCGGTTGCTGCGACATCATCACTGAAAAACATTTTGCAAAAATGAAAGACAACGCCATTGTTTGCAACATCGGTCATTTTGATATCGAAATCGATATGGCTTGGTTGAATAAGAATTCCAAAGCGCGTGAGATCAAGCCACAAGTGGACATTCATACGCTTAAGAACGGTCGCGAAATCGTGATTTTGGCTAAGGGACGTCTTGTAAACCTTGGTTGTGCAACTGGACATCCATCGTTTGTAATGTCGAATTCTTTCACCAATCAGGTTTTGGCTCAGCTCGAGCTTTTCACCAATCGGGATAAGTACCAAGAAATCGAAGTTTATCGATTGCCAAAGCATCTTGATGAAAAGGTGGCCGCATTGCACTTAAATAAATTGGGTGTGAAGCTAACCAAACTTTCGGGCAAGCAATCAAAATATCTGGGCCTGGACGTGCGCGGTCCATTTAAGCCAGAGCACTATCGCTACTAGTCTTTAATTGTTCGCAGCACCAGCCGTGATCCACGCCGAAAGTACAGTTAGCTCATTAGCTGTAAGTTTCGGCGCGGGTCTTAGTGGCATAGTTTCTGACTCGCATATAGTAAAAAGCAGGCTTTTCAACGGGAGAGTCTTTGTGACCGTAGCTAACGTCAGGGTATACGAGTCATAGCGAACTCCCTTTTCTGCACGAGTTGGTCCATGACACGCAATACACTTGGGGCCAAGAATATTGGCTTGAATACTGGCATAAGTCGCAGCCAGTGGGGGAAGAGTCGGTGGCGGGCTAGTGGTTCCAGGAGCTGGGGCCGCCGCACCAGCATTGATCCAGTCAGCAATGAGCGATAGATCTGCAGCATTGAGTTTTCCCGCAGGTGGCATCATAGGCAAAGGCATAGCGGCAGTGCCGCCTAGCATTCGTTGATAGAGTTTCGAGCCCAAAGCATTTCCGGGAACAACTTGGCCAGCGCTTATAAGATAAGCCGCATCAGTAATTTGATTCAGGCCTCCGGCTGCCGTGGTTCCGTGGCATGAGTAACAAGCATTTTGCAAAATGGTAATGGCTTTTTGCTCCAGGGTTCCACTGACAACAGTTGGTGGCGCCGGTGTCGTCGGAACTGAAACTGGGGGAATTATGGCGCCAGGGTTAGCAGTACTGACTGGGTTTCCAGCCACCCATTGTCGAAGGGTGGCTTGCTCAGCGGCACTCAGAGGTTGGCCAGGCGGCATTCTTCCAGCTTCTTCCGAAAGAATAATTGGCGACAATCCTGGTGCACCCGGAACAATCAATCCTGTCGCTATCAAGTGGGCAACATCCAAAATTTGACCGACGCCGCCGGCCCCGGCTCCAGAGTGGCAGCTGGCGCAACGAGCCGCAAGAATTCCCAAAGCTTGTTGTTCGACGACGGGATCAAGAAGAGAGGACGACTGATTCTCTTGAGTACCCAGGCTTTCATGAATCGGAGCACTGCAGTTTTGAAAGAAAATAGACGTGGTTCCAAGCAAAATCAAAACAAGAACAATTTTCTTTATATTTGTAGGCATAGCAAACCCCTTATTCCGAATCTTTGAATACTTCTATGGTACCAGTGAAAAACTTGGCGCTAACTCCTATTCCGATTTTACGATTCAGATTGAGGCGC
>CALQIT020000018.1 GCA_943330705.2 Streptomyces griseus | reverse complement strand
TTGAGTAGCATCTTTATAAGATGTTCGGGCTCAACAGAAGGATTTGCCGATTTTTCTGCCAACTGTGCGGCAGCTTGCATGGCCTCCTGGGACTTTCTGGTCATTTTCTCCATGTCGCTCATTGTTAGCAGTTTCCTTCTGTCCCTTTAGAATGAGCACTAATAAAAAAATGTCAACGTTCCTGGCGGGAACCGATGTCAATGTGCTAAAAAGATTGGGCATGGCAAATCCTAAAGGTAAGACTCCCAAACATCTCCGCGCGAGCATCCGTCACGATCCTGTTCACCCAGTCGACTATTTGAAATATAGATTTCTGAGTGCCTGTGAAGACTGCACGCACTTTGCAAACCACACTAACGACTCTAACGACTCTACAGACACTGAAGTTTGTACTCTGGGATACAATTCAAAACCACATCGTCGCTCGGTGCAGGTTAAATCTTACGAGCTCAGTGGCAAAATGGCACTTTGTCGATTTATTGAAGTCGATTAAATATTTTTTTGCCGAAAATCTGTCGCCTCGACTAACTTTAAGTCCTGAAATCCAGACTAGCAGCGGGTTTTAAGTCCTGATTTCAGGATCCGTCCTTGGTCTAAATGTAGCCTGTGAGCTGCATTTCAGGTCGCAAGTCCTGTCAACTTTCGTACTCAACCGTCGATCAGTCTTGTGTCAAGTTAACAACAAACTTGAAAAGACTAATAGGGCTGATGGAACAGCCGGAGGGAGTAAGGTCACTCTTTCCCACACACTACGAAAGGAGCCATTACGGATGATAAAATATGATGCGACGGCAAAGACATGAGGACCGTAACACATATAGATCTGTCAAATAGAGGCCACAGATCGAAAAACGCCAAAATCACAAGTTGATCAAAGGCGAGGCTGGGATGCCGAACAAACTTTTTCACGGAGGGATTTATGAAAACAACAAAAGATTATTTTTAACCGGAGGATATTAAAATGGGAATGAGAGTATCAACAAACATTACGGCGATCAATGCTCAGAGAAACTTAGCAGGTAGCCAACGGACACTGTCGAAATCAATGGGTCAACTGTCATCTGGCAGCCGAATCAATATCGCAGCTGATGATGCTGCTGGATTGGCAATCAGTGAACGCTTGAAAGCCAGCATCCGATCAGCTCGCCAAGCGAATCGCAATGCCAATGACGGTATTTCAATGATTCAAACTGCAGAGGGTGGTTTGAATGAGATCGGCAACATCGTGACTCGTCTTAGAGAGTTAGGCATCCAGGCAGCTTCTGACACTGTTGGACAAACAGAGCGAGGCTTCCTAGATAAAGAGGTTCAACAGTTGAAATCTGAGGTGCAACGTATCGCTTCAGTTACAACTTGGGGCCAAACGAAACTTTTGGACGGTTCGACAGCTTCTTTTGACTACCAAGTTGGTCTTTATAATAACGCTGAAGAAGATCGCATCACCTTTAACTCTTCTGAAAACAATGCTTCGTTAGATGCCTTGGGTTTAGCGGGTCTGGATTACACTTCTAAAGAAGGCGCTCAAGCTTCCCTTGGAATGCTGGATTCGGCACAAAACGGAGTTAACGGAATGCGCGCCAACTTGGGAGCATTGCAAAATCGACTGACTTCGACTGTCGACAACTTGTCAGTGGCGGAAGAGAACATGAGTGCAGCGAACTCACGAATCCGTGATACCGATGTGGCTCAAGCTTCTTCTGAGATGACTCGCAATAACATCTTGCTGCAAGCAGGTACTGCGACTTTAGCTCAGGCCAACCAAGTGAACCAATTGGCTCTTAAACTAATTGGCTAGTTCTTTAACGAAAATTGACAAACTCCCCGCGAGTGAAGCCGCGGGGGAGTTTGTGTTTGTTTGAAGCTTTTGACCGCAAAGCAGAAAAGGCTTCAAAGAGAGATTCAATTAGATTTTTTGTACATTGTTTTTACTAGTTATTTCAAGTAGTTATCTTGTTTTTTAAGGCGAAATATGAGGCCCTAAAAGAACCAGGAGGCCAGTCATGCGTGAGACTAAATTCGTTGCAGCAGTTCTAATTGCGCTGACGATGATCGGCTGCAATCCTAACCTTGGATTCCAAGCAAATAGCTCCCTAATCAACCTGAATCCTGGTGGCGATGATGGTAATGACCCTCAGGATTGTGCCCCAAGCTGCCCTGCTCCCCAGCCGGGATGGGAAAACGTTACCCTGGAGGGAACCGTTGAAGGCGGCTCTGCCAATGGGGTTGTTGCCCTGCAAATAGATCCAAAAGAGCAGACTTTAATTTTGACCTTCCCCCTGCCCTTGAGCGGTCCCATTGTTAGCTTCGAGCACGCAAAGCTACCTGGAGTAAAAATTATTTCGGTCTTTAATGCGAACGGCACGCAGGCCATCGCTTTCGTGATCCCTTTGAAATATATAGTTAAAAAACTGCAAATAACCACCGATCTTTTCAAATTACCCAATGGCGATCCGATGCCTGGCTATCCTGCTGCAGAATTAGCAGGACTTGGGATGGAGTTTCCGGCTGCCAAAGATCGTAAAATCTATACCTACCTCGGGGTGGATGCGGTGGCCTTTTTCTTAGAGCTTCCAAAAATCTCGACCCCGCCAGATTCAACTGGCAATTTTATCCTGCCTATTAAAAATGAAAGTAAAACTAAAACTGTCGGCTATTTCGGTTATGTGCTGCCAAAAGGAAACTTCAAGGGCGGGGCCTATATCGCCGCAAAGCTTCCAGCTGAATTGGCTAGGTATATCGAAAGAATCGTAAAGTTTTAATTGAGAAGCCTCAGAAAATTCATTTACATCTCCCGATCGGGGCCTTAGGCTAAAATGGTTCCATTGCAAAACCATTTCGGGAGACATCATGGCAAAGAAAAAAACTAAAAAACCAGTAAAGAAAACGACTAAAAAAGCGACAAAGACAGCAACTAAGAAAACTGCTGCGAAAAAGGCTACCAAAAAGACCGCTACTAAGAAAACTACAAAAAAGAGCGGCACTAAAAAAGCGGTTGCAAAAAAAGCTACTAAAAAGGTAGCCACCAAAAAAGTGGCTAGCAAAAAAGTAGCCACTAAAAAAACAACTGCGAAAAAAGCTACACCAAAAAAAGATGGTAAGAAAAAACTTTTGGGTGCGGCAGCGGCAGGTCTTATTGGTGGGGCAGCACTTGCACCAGGTCGAAAACATGATCCGTTGATGGACGAATTGGATGAATTCGAAGATGACGCAAATGCAGCGGAAGACTTAGAGGCTGGCGCTGAGGGCGCGGCTCCTGCTGAGGGCGAAGAAGGATGGGAAGAGTCCGAAGAAGCCGAAGAAAGCCCATTTGAAAAATTGGATGATGACGATACCGAAGAAGAAGACGAAGAAGGCGACGACGAAGGTTATTTCTAGTTTTTATATGAGATTCACAAAGCCCATAACTCCGAACGGGTTATGGGCTTTTTTTTTACTTAAATTACAAGATCCCTATCGACTCAGCTTTGATCTTTTAAAACGGCCGTGACGTACCTGTACAAAAAAAATACCAAATTTTCCTTTACTGTATCTAAAAATTACCGAAAATACCTATATGCAATTGAAAATGACCAAAAAACCCCAAAAGAAGACTCAAAAAAATCCTGCTGAGATTTTGCCATTCTTATTTTATCCTGCGAAAACGAAAGCGGAGGAGGCCTGGCGAACAAACCTTATTAAAGCCGGAAAAATCCGAAAGATAGGTCCGCGGCTCTATACTTCCCTGCCCGCCTCCGAAGTCGAATCCTTTGTCAGAGGACAATGGTCCGAAATTGTTTCCGAACTTTTTCCCGATGCTCTTCTTAGCCATCGAAGCGCACTTGAATTCAAACCGTCCTCTGCAAACGAAATCTTTCTTACCAGCACAACCAACCGAAAAATCGAATTTCCTGGCCTTATACTCTCTTTCATTCGTGGACCGAAGGCCCTTACCGACGACAGTCCATTCAGAAATTTCAGAGCCTCCTCGATTCCGAGGGCAATGCTTGAAAATCTCTCGAGCTCGAAGACAACGGCAAGGCGATCTGTCGCAAAAGAAGATTTGGAAAAACGACTGGGAAGTCTACTCGATACCAAGGGGGAAAAGGAACTCAACTTAATTCGTAGCCGCGCGAGGACCATCGCCAAGAAGCTTGGTTGGCATCGAGAGTTTCAAAAGCTAGACGCACTTATCGGCGCCCTTCTTGGAACTAAAAAGGCATCGCAGTTAATCACCGCATCTGGCAGAGCTCGCGCACGTGGTGAACCTTATGATTCGACGCGCACCGAAAGATTCGATCTTCTTTTCTCAGATTTGAAAACAAAGCCATTGTCTGTACTTAAAGAAATATCGAAAACCAAGGATCACAATCGAAACAAAGCATTTTTTGAAGCCTACTTCTCAAACTACATTGAAGGGACGACCTTTGAAATTGAAGAAGCTGAGGAAATCATCTTTGATAAAAAAATTCCTGAACAGCGACCCCGTGACGCCCATGACATTTTAGGTACTTACAATATCGTTTCCAATGCAAATGAAATGTCGAGAGTACCGAAAAGTCTTGATGACCTGGAGCAGGTGATCAAGAGCCATCACGGAGCGCTGATGTCAGGGCGGCCCGATGTCACACCGGGTGAATACAAGAACCAACCCAATCGCGCTGGTGACACCCACTTTGTTCATCCAGATTTTATTCGCGGAACCCTCAAAGAGGGGTTTGTTCGATATACAGCCCTACCCGTTGGCCTTCCTAGAGCCATCTTCATCATGTTTCTTGTTGCCGAAGTCCACCCGTTCGTTGATGGCAACGGTCGTATCGCCCGAATCATGATGAACGCCGAGCTCTTTTCCGAAGGTCTCACTACGATTATAATTCCGACAGTTTACCGAGAGGACTATCTCTCTGCCCTGAAAGCCCTCACTCGGCGAGATCGACCTGATCCACTTATACGAATGCTGGTACGTGCCCAGCAAATTTCGAATTTAGAATTTTCGCCCTATAAAAAAATCCTTGAACATCTCGAAACGCACAATTGGCTGCGTGAGCCTTCAGAGGCAAAACTCATCGAATCAAATCTTAAAACCAGGAAATAATGATGAGACTTGTGCTCAGGGCAACAAAGTGCTCGCATTTGAATGAACAATCAGTTGCAACTTAATTCAATTTTTTCATTCATTTTATAGGTTTTATTTCCAATTCTTTGTCGCGTTGCTGAGGTTGCCTTTGCTACTCTTCCATTTTCGCAAAACTCAATATCACCGGCGGCAAGAGAGATGCCGTGCACGTTTTGTTCTTTAGCAAGCTGACCGACTTTGACGTTGATCGCTTCACTATCAAATAGAGTCAAATCTTGGTTATACTCGATTCCGTTGACCACTGTATTCTTAGATAAACTGCAGGATTTTAAGCGATGGGATTCATACAGCCATGTTTCTCCACCAAGAAACTCAATTTTGCGATCATACCCGTTGCCGATGCCTACGGCCCCACTTTGACAGACAATCGAACCATAATTACTTCCAATACCCATCCGAACCGGAAAATTGGTCACAGACCGGGGATGCTCGGCCAATCCAAAAGTCAGCCAAGAACCCTTCGCAATTCTTAATTGGCCTATAACAAGATCATCTGTTAGCTGACCGATCAAACTGGGAATTTTTGCCAAAGATTCGATTGCCAATGGCAAAAATGACGAGTCAAAAGATATTGCAATTCCTTTATCCGTAAATAAGTCCATCTTTGCCGCCACTGGCGACAGGAAAATCCACCTACTCAGATGTTTGCGAGTGGGCTCCATCCAAGTTGCAATATCTAAAAATTCCATTTTTGTCCGTCCCGTATAGTTGTAATGACCAAACTGTGCTTGCTGAAGGATCATATCAAAATCGTGACCGCTCATTTCGGCAAATTCTTCCAGGAACAAAGTTGCTGTAACTTTCTGAGTACCTCGCGAATCGCTGTGCTTGTCCGCTAAATTCAGCGCAACATTGTAAATCAACTCGTGCAGATAAATGGCGGCCTGCCCCGTAGGCGAGAGCTTGCTGAAAAGTCGAGTGTCGTAATAAATTCTTGATTGTTTGGCATCTTGAATAGCGATCTGCAACAGCATGCAATTAGCTGGCAGAAATACTTGGGCCCCTGTATCGTTGACGGCAACAATTCCGTTTTCAACGCCGATCCAATTCTTAGGATGGAGCTGCCCCTGCGCCACTATTATTTCGTCGTAGAATTTGGATTTACTCTTTAATAATTCTAGCTGCGTGTTTGCAATCTGCAAAAAAGGCAGTTGTGAATCAATGATCTTTCTTTCACCAGTAAAACCACCCTTGGTCTCGATAAACAGATCGTACAAAACAACGGGGGTGAGAATATTATCAACTCTACCCGCGGCCAAAGGATCAACCCAGTCCGAAGGCGTCTTTGCATCTTCATTCAGGCGCACGGCCAACTGGACCTCATCTCTTATTTTTTGATCCTTAAAACAAACAACACCCGAGCCTCCGTTACCGAACTGTCCACCAGCGGCAAAGGCACTGGCGGTAAACAACAATATTGAGAAAACTAAAACTTTTTTCATGACTTACTCCTTGGAATTTGAAAGGGGGAAAAAACTAAATAAAGCTTGGTAAACACTATTTAAATTAATGGTCTCTTTAGATCCAGTGCTTGGCTGAAACTCTTCAGAGAGCTGCAGCATAGTTTCGTGAATTCTTTTTTTAAAATGCGGAATTTTTTCTTTTTCAATCGCGATGGTTAAGGAACAATTCTCCCGTTCACTCAAAGGGACCTCATTCAAGGCCAAAATGGATTTTTCAGCCAACTGAATTTGCATACTTCGTCTGGCGGTGGAGGTAAAATCGGTCTGACTCCACTTAAGATTTTTACCTAAAGAAATGATTCGTTTCTTGTGAATACTTACCAAACCAAGACGCTGCAGTCGATCTAGCGATAGCGTTACTTGCTCGGGATGCAATCCAAATTTTTGCGCAATAACCACAGGATCGGATGAGTGCTTCTTGGTTTTAAAGTATTCCAGCAATGCAAAATGATACCACTGTGAAATGACTTCGAACTGGTCGCGATCTAGATCAATAAATGCAAGATTCTTCAGAGCACCATTTATAGCGACCTTACCCCCGATCGTATCGTTTAATACTATCGCTGAATAACGCTTCTATTCTCGCTGGGCGCACCAATTGTCGCATTTTGAGATTTTCTAAAACCCTAAGTCAATTCAAGATGTTGTTTAATTTTCAACTTGCCATTGGTACAGGATTCTATGATTGCTTGATTTAGCCTTGATTTTTGTTTATACAATGTATATACTTTCTAGAGTAAATAGAGAGGAACTCTGTATGTCAGTAAAAATTCAGAAATGGGGAAACTCACTCGGAGTTCGAATTCCTAAAGCAGTTATAGAAAAGGCAAATCTTAGTGAGCACTCTGAAGTAGAAGTTGAATCCAAGAATGGGACGATTGTTATTTTCCCAGCAAAAAAGCAATATTCACTTGAATCGTTATTAGATCAAATTACGAGACACAATCTTCATCATGAAGACGACTTTAAAGTAGAAGGCAACGAGGTCTGGTAGTGAGTTACACACCTCATCGTGGAGACATTGTTTGGCTTAACTTTACGCCTCAGGCAGGTCATGAGCAGATGGGAACACGACCCGCTCTTGTTTTATCTCCAGAAAAATATAATAAAAAAACTGGGCTGGCTGTTTGTTGTCCAATCACATCAAATATCAAGGGCTATCCATTTGAAGTCGTTGTTTCAGGGAAAAAAATCAACGGTGCAGTGCTTGCAGACCATTTAAAGAATCTTGATTGGAAGGTCAGAAAAGCTAAGTTTATTGAAAAAGCGTCAGATGATGTAGTCAATCAGTGCTCACTCAAAATCTCTGCACTCATAATTCATGAGTAATTTGCGCACGCAGTTCTAAACTCCTCAAGCCGGCCGCACCATTTTGAAATCTTAGAAATTCCAATAATTTGCAAGATGACCCAGCCAGAGGTCTCGAACTGGGGCTTACAGACAACCTGTAAGGTTTGCTTACGACTTGACCAATGATAGTATCATTTGATACTATCATTAAATGACATTTCAATTCCTAGTCACCCCTCAAATGCTTAAACTCTGCACCGAGATCAGTTTGCTTCTCGGTCGCTATGAGGGTCTCATGAGTCCCGTTCCCCAGCCGAAGCTTCGCCGCTCAAATCGGATTAAAACTATTCAAGGCAGCCTTGCTATTGAGGGCAACAGCCTTAGCTTAGAGCAGGTCACCTCTCTCTTTGGAGACAAAAAGGTCCTAGGCCCTAAAAAAGATATTCTTGAGGTCACAAATGCAATTCAGACTTACGAGTTCCTGCGAAACTATAAAGTTTATTCAACCTCGTCGCTCCGGGCAGCTCACAAAGGCCTGATGAACGGACTGATCCCCGATGCTGGTAAGTGGCGGCAAGGGCAAGTCGGTATATTCAAGGGATCAAAAGTCAGCCACGTCGCACCTCCGGCCAAGCGCGTGCCTGGGCTTATGGAAACATTATTTGCGGACTTCAAAAAATCAAAAGAGCTTCACCCGCTGATACAAGCTGCTGCCATTCACTATGAAATCGAGTTTATCCATCCCTTTAGCGATGGTAACGGCCGCGTGGGGCGCCTATGGCAGGCCGTCCACCTTCTAAACTTTCATCCGCTTTTTGAGTTCCTTTCCGTCGAGTCTATCGTAAAGGACCGCCAGGTCGAATACTACAAAGCACTTGAGCTGTCGGACCAAGATGGTAGTGCTCGAATCTTCGTTGAGTTCTCACTTCAAACAATTCTTGATTCACTTACAGAATTTCTTATTGAGCTTAAGCCAGCTCCTCTGGACGCAGCGACACGCCTTGATAGAGCCAGACAACATTTTGCAAAAGATCAGTTTGGCCGTATTGATTACATCAAATTCTTTAAGTCTCTATCGACGGCAACGGCCAGCCGGGATCTCAAGGAAGGTATGGACAAAGGGCTTCTAAAGAAAATTGGTGAACGCGCCACCACCCGTTACCTCTTCAAATAAGACCAGCTTCAATTGGGATAATTACTTTTGTAGTATTTACCGTAATTGAACGGGTTTCTAGCTCTGCTTCCTGTTCAAATCGACAAAGGTTTTGAGTTTCGCTATAAAGCCCCATCTTTGCCATGGAGTTTCAAATGCAAAATTCAACTTTATTTCTGGTGTTTAGTTTGCTGCTTACGCTTGGCGCTTGCTCGCCCCAAAAGGATTCTGCGGCTGTAAACGATCCCCTCGAGTCCTCCTACCGATTAATGGACCAAGGAAAAACTAATGAGGCTATCGAAAAGCTAGAAGACTTGTTAAAAAGAGACTCTCGCCCTGAAATCCGTGAAGCCTTAGCTTCGGCCTATGCAGAACGCGCTGGCATTCGAATTTCTCAATTTCTAGATGTCGCAGCTTCATTCCAATCCGGGGTCGCAAATTCCAACGAAGGTCCCCTGCCCCAAACTCGCGATCGAATCTACAGTGACTCTCCGTTTGGTCAAATGCTGGCGCGGCTTCAAACCTCACCCGAATTTGCGAACAACTCCGAGTTAAGAAAAATGATCATGAAACTACTAGAGTTCGATCTGTGGATGCAGAAGTTATCTGCCTTGCCGGTTGTTCAGGCCAACCAAATTACAGATCTCAATCGCGCAATAAAAGTTTTGGAAAATGCAAGACCAGGTGGTCGACTTTACCGAGCGCTCCTGGGCCTGGTTGTATATAAATCTGATTTTGTTCTTGGCTTTTCAGGATGGCCACAACTTGAGGGAATTCTGAAGCAGATTGATTTTGAAAACTTGACCGCAGATAGCAATATGAATCTAGTCTGCCAACAGGAATTCAAAGTTTTTTCCACTTGGCTAGGTGGTTTGGTTACAAAATTAAAAGTGGTTGCCGAGGATCTTTCAAAAGCTACACCAAGTAGAAAAACTGAACTTGATGAAGCCATAAAAAAAATAAGTGAGACCTCTCGCCAACTGAGAGTTTTTCTAGGGGTGACGTGCCAACCATAAATGGCTTTTTGCTACTGGCAATTCTATTTTCACAAGCAACCTACGGACGCCAAGCGCCGTCGTCGTTAGCTTTGGGGTCATCTGATTTTTCGACAAAGTCTTTGGGTAATGTTTGTTACGCAATCGATGCTGGAACCACAGGCCTTCCTTGCAACCCGGCATTTACCGCGCAAGAAACGCCGGCAAATTTTCGTTCGCAACTTTTTTGGGGTGGCAATGCCGCCCACTTGCAAGATGTTGCCTCATTGTTAAAAGATAACGGCGACAGCGAAAGTGCCAGAAGACTATTTTCGCAAAGATCACCGGAACAAATGGAAGCCAGTCTTGATCTTTCCTATCGTCGTCCGGTTTTTGCCTTTGCCGTAGTTCCCCTGAAAGTTGTTTACTATTCATTTATCCGCAATCAAGCGTTACCAACAGTAACGTTGTTGGCCTCGCAAGAACAATCCGTGCGGGCCCAGATTGCCGGCTATGCGGGTGAAGACTGGAGTTGGGGATTTCAATTGCGTGGTGTTCATCGCACTTTTATTGGGAAGACTTTCACAGTCACCGATGCGTTGAGTGAACAAAGAAGCGAAGTTTTTGCGCCGGAAAAGCAAGACGTTCTTTACATTGAGCCTGGAGTCCTTAAAGAATGGCTAGATGTTCCTTTGCAGCCGCAACTGACCATCAACTTCAGTGGCTGGGGCCTTGTCAGCCACAAGTACCGCGACTATCCAGCCGAACCCGAATTGCATTTTGGCTCGGCCTTAACCATGCCGGTTCAATTCGCACGGTGGCAAGTTGGCGTGGATTACGCACTGGATTCCGACATACAGAAGCTGAACAACTCCATCCGCTTGGGAAGCTTGTTGGATGTTGGTATTTCAACAATTTCAGGAAGCTTCGGCGCTAGTGACTATGCCTTGGGTGCCCAGTTCAAGGGCCAGATCTGGAGCAGCAGCCTAACCCACACCGCCAGCCTTATCGAGGACTGGAGTGGCGACTCAGAATGGATTCGCATTCTGTTTTTTCAAATCGGCTTTGATTTCTAGACTTGCTGAATCGTTAAGCCAAGACTTGCAGGATACCAGAGGCTTGCAAAAAACAAGGGCCCCTGATGGGGCCCCTCGAGAAAAATAGAATTTTCAACTGCTTTGCCAATTATTTAATTGGTCGAGAATGAACCGCAAACTTTTCGAATTCGCCATACTCGTGAAGTTTATTGTAAAGCGTCTTGATCGTAATACCCAAAGCTTGTGCCGCTTGTGTTTTGTTTCCACCAAAATGGTTTAAGGCCTTTAAGATGTAACGTTTTTCGAGCTCGCCCAACGTAATCGTCGGATCGTATTCAGCTGTTGTATCTTGCTTTTCTGGGTTGCGGATATTTTCCGGCAGATCTGATGGCATAATCGTGTGACCTTCACAAAGAATTTGCAAACGCTCGCAGGCATTTTGCAATTCCCGGATATTTCCTGGCCACTCGTAGGCAGTCATTAATTGCATTGAAGCATCATCCATCTGCCGACCACGATTCAAATATGCATTGTTGTTATTTGAAAGAAAATGGTGGATCAAAACAGGGATATCGTCCGTGCGTCGACGCAGCGGCGGCACATGGGCAACAATTGTATTAATTCGGTAGAAAAGATCTTCGCGGAATTGTCCAACTTGAACTTCTTTTTCTAAATCTCTGTTCGTCGCACAAATCAATCGAATATCTACCTTAACGGGCTCTTTGCCGCCAACACGATAGATTTCGCCTTCTTGAATAAAACGCAAAAGTTTTGCTTGAATAGCCTGTGAAAGCTCGCCGATTTCATCAAGAAACAAGGTTCCACCATTAGCGACTTCAGCAAGACCCAATTTCTTTTGATAAGCTCCGGTAAAGGATCCCTTTTCGTGGCCGAAAAGCTCGCTCTCTAATAGAGTCTCGCGAAGAGCCCCACAGTTGATCGCGACGAAAGACTTGCCGCGACGATTTGATTTATCATGAATAGCCCTAGCGATAAGCTCTTTACCGGTACCGGATTCACCGAGGATCAGGATATTGGCACCCGATGGAGCCACCCGTTCGATCATCTTCATAAGCTGGTTCATCGCTTCGGACTTGTAGATTATAGTCCGATTCTCGATAATGGTTTGTGGGGGTTGCTGCCACACTACCTGACGAGTGTTACTACTACCTGGCAAAATGGGGGCATTAAAATCGTTCGACATAAGTTCCACCTTTCAACAATTGATTGCATCTTGCTAAGCCTAAACCTCAAATTCTGGCTCCCCCACTTGCGCCAGAAATCGAAGCTTAATGCTCTGCGTTACCGCACTGAGTTATATGGAAATTCTTGCAAAACCGCAAGAGAAATTTTTCAAAAGATTGCATTTTTTTCATGTTTTGGGGTTCGATGAGTTCCGCCATGCCTGCACAGCCACTCTCATTGTCGATAGATAAGTTCTTGAAATATCAAGAGAATGTAAAATCTGCATCACCACATACTTTGCGCGCCTACCGCCTGGATCTGGCCCAGGCCTTTGACCACGAAAAAAAAACAAATTGGACCGAGGCAAAACTCAAAGAATGGATCCATTTAGCCCAAATGCGCTGGGGACGACTTGGGCCAGCCACTCGGAATCGGAAGGCCGCAACCCTCAAAAGCTTCCTCGGCTTCCTATTTGATCAAGGATGGATCGAAAGCGACATGGCGCTACTCATTCATTGCCCTAGAGTCCCACGAAAGATTCCGCATTTTATCTCGCTAGATGAAGTCATGGCTGTATTGCAGTCCTTTATTCGTGATCCCAACGAAAGTGAACTGCTCCTTTTTCTTCTTTTATATGGAAGCGGCCTGCGGGTCAGCGAGGCCTGCGCATTAAATTGGAGCACCCTCGAACTTTCAAGCCGAGTGGCCCGGGTCATAGGAAAAGGCGGACAGCAAAGAGTCATCGTTTTGCAGCCCTCAGCGATCCAAATTTTACATCGCCGAAGACAACAAAAAACAAGCGAAGACATGGGCTCAATTTGGGGGGGGCAAGACCTGCCGACCCGCAAAGCCTATGACTGGATTCGCAATCGCGGGGCGAAGGCCGGCTTACTCAGCCCCTTGCACCCCCACGCGCTTCGCCACTCTTTTGCAACCCACATGCTTTCATCCGGTGCGAACTTAAGAACATTGCAAGAACTGCTTGGGCACAAAAATCTAACTGCAACAGAAAGATACACTCATTTAGGGACAGATCACTTGGCCCGGGTATTAGAGACGCATCACCCCCTTGGATCAGGAGATCTTCCCAATATGAAGCGTCTCAAATCATGACCACGTTCAAAGTCAAAAAAAATTTCAAGTCTTGGGACTAGCTAGCCGAAAACTAGGTGTAGGAAAAGGAGTCCAACTTATGACCCTGTTCAAATATATAGCATTGCTAGTTTTAGGGCTGAGCTTGAGTCTTCATGCTTCGGCGGATGAAATCAACGGCGTAATGATGATTGTCAAAGGCGACATCAAAGTTACCTCCGCCAAAGAAAAAAAGACGAGTGCCGGAAAGGTTGGAACAAAAGTGTTCCCCGGAGACTCGATCACGGCAGGGCCAGACTCACGGGCAAAGATTGTGATGTCAGATAAAAACGTGATCAATCTATCACCCGATACGAAAATCACTGTTGAAAAATACGAAAACGATGGCAAGACCAAGAACGTCGAGCTGAATGTGTCCTACGGAAAAGTTCGAGCGTCGGTTGAGCAAAAATACGATGGAGAGAAAAGTAAGTTTAACATTCGAACCCCTTCTGCGGTGGCGGGAGTTCGCGGAACTGACTTTATGACGGGATACAATGCCGGCACCAAGGCCACCCAGATCATTACCTTTACTGGAACCGTTGCTGTCGGAGCACCTGGACCCGGTGGTTCGATCGTCAATCCCGTGTTCGTGCAGCCAGGCCAGATGACAAATGTCGGTGCCGGACAAAAACCAGAGGCGCCAAAATCAGTTCCAAAAGAGGAACTGAATAAAATGAATACTGAAAGTAAGGCTGATACCGCACAAAATAAGCAAGGCGGCGACACTGCCAATGCGCAGAATGACAAACCAGAAAAAAAGGACGCAGAAAAGTCAGATAAAGCAGCGGACAAAGCTGACAGCCCTGGCGACAAGCCTGCAGTTGCTGGAGACGCCGGAGACAAGGGCGAAAAGCCCGTTGATAAAAAAGACGGCAAGTCTGAAGGCAAGCGTGAACCAGCTGCGGTTGCTGGTGGCGAGATGGGAAACAAAGAGGGCGGCCCAGGGTCCCCACCAGGAGGTCCTGGCGGTGGCTCAATGCTAGACTCCTCTTTGCTTGGTCCAGGAGCCGCTGCAGGGATTGAAGCTCGTAGTCCAAACGGACCACCGCCGCCGCCGCAAATGACCTTTCGGCCGCCGCTGCCTGGAATGAATATTCCGCAACCAAATCCGTTTATTAACGACGCGATTCGCAATAAGAACGCGCGTATTCAAATTACCATTGAAAAGGGTCCATAGGGTCCTGATAGAGCGCGAACTAAGGTCCAGCGGCACAAACGTCGGATTTCTTGATTAAGGGTGGAATTTAAGTTCCACCCTTTTCTATTTTTTTCTATAATTTTAAGCACCTAGAGAAAACATTAGGGACGTCAACTGGGAGACCGAAAAGATGCTCAACAAGTTACCCGCAGCGTGTTTAATTCTATTGGCTTTATCAGCCCACGCGGATTCGAAGTTGAAATTAGATACCGCAAAGTCAATCCGCATTGAATACCTCTCACCTTCTTGGAATAAAAATCCAAACCAAGCCGATAGCTCATCCATTCTATTTCGTGATGGCAACTCTGGGAAAATTGCCCGCGTCGAACTGCAGGAAACCGGAGCAAATACCGGGCAATTTGTCGGCTACTTCCGAATTTCATGGCAAACTAATTCTGAGATTTCCCCCGAACTTTACATCCCCCCGCAGGGAATGTTTGCAACCGCTGATCAAATGAAAAAAATCGACGATTTAATCAAAGAAAATTTGCTATTGCGAAAGCCCTTTTTTATGAATGGTGCAACAGCGGGATCACAGGCTATCTCATTGTTTGATACGAAAGAGCAAGCCCTAGCGGCTATGGATCAGTTCCGTAAGTCTGCATCAGGAAAACCAATTGTCGATAACAGCGCGATCGATGCCCAACGGCGCTCAGAGGCTATGACTGAAGCTAATCGCCAGGCAGAAATCGCACGCGTCCAAGAGAATGAACGGGTTCGCATGGCTCTTGATGAACTTAAAAAGAAAGATGACCTTAAAAAACAGCAAGAGCAAATGGACGCCGCAGAAAAAGCCAGGCGGCAAGCTGAAGCAAAACGCTTGGCGGACCTTGCATTGAAAGATTACAAAGCAGAAAAATACAAGGATGCGGAAAGCAAATACTCGCAAGCCACAGAATTAGATCCGTTTAATAACTCATTTTATTTTCAGTATGGGGTTACCCTTTTTAGAAATGAAAATTTCAACAAGTCGATTGTTGTTCTTAAACTGGCTGACGGTCCCGGCGTCAACCCGATCGAGCGAGATTACTTTCTTGCCTTGAACTACTTAAAAACAAAAGAATTCACCAGCGCCTATCAAGATTTTGAAAAAATTAAAGCTAAAAATGATAAAACTCTAAGCCCGTCCTCATCCTTTTTCATGGGTGTCATTGATTTCCAAAAGGAAAGATATGAACCTGCCAAAACCAATTTCGAATATACACTTGATCAGTCCTCGGACCCAGCCATGGACAAACAAGCGGAAGCCTACATTGAACAAATTGCAAATATTATGGCCTTTGCCAAAGAACGAGCGAAAAAATTTATTTTTACTCTGAACTTTGGCCTGCAATCTGATTCGAATATTTTGGCTTACTCCAACACCCAAATTGATGCTGGCGTTCAGACTGGACTAAGTGGTTATCGCTGGATGTATGGCGGCAGTATTGAGTGGCGACCTCTGTATTCTGAAAAACATGAATGGTCGACCCTGCTATCGGTTTCTGATTTATATTCAATGGACAATAAGTTTAAAGCCAACACTGATTTTCAAAATACAGATCCACTTGTCATGAGTTTAGCTTTTCCGTATAAGTTTAAAGGAACGCTATTTTCTAAAGCTTTTATGTTAGGGCTGACACCTTCCGTAGAAACCATGAGCATGAACGCGGACGCAACCGGAAGTCGCGAACAAATTTCAAACTCCACCGTTTTGAAAACTGAGCAAACATACGTGATGAACGAAAATTGGTTTTCGGCTTACAATTTAGAGCTGCGCTCGGACAAGTCACTTTTAACGACCGCCGATGATGACAATCAAAGTGCCAGTAAAATTACATTGATGACTGTGAACACATTCTTTAAAAATAAGGAAAAAACCGAAGCAAATATCTGGGAAGCGGGAGTGGCACAGAATACAGCAAACGGAAAGAACTCCACCTACTTTCGTTACGATTTGGCAGGCACTTACATGATGCCTGCCTTTTGGCAAACTAGCTTTACCGCTCGGCTTGGAATTTATAACGCAAAGTATGGCCTACACACAACCGGGCGCACCGATTCAAATACCGGCCTAACTCTGGGCCTGCGTAAACCATTGAGCGATTCTCTTTCCTGGACACTGAATGGTACCTACACTATTAACAAATCCACGCTGGACAGCAGCGACTACAAAAAGTATTTGTTGATGACAGTTTTGACCTGGAACACCAGTTTATAAATGAAGTCCCGCATTTTTTAAGTATCGATCCAGCTGGTTTTCCATTTGCGGTAGCGCTTTTTTCGATCGCGCTAAGGACTCGCTCAATGCGGGGTCTAAGAATAAATCGCGATGCTGAGAAATGGATTTTTGCAGAAACAACCCCATCCATGACTCGCGTTCCAGCACCCCTTGATCGTTTAAAAAACGAATAATAAAATGCAGCCGAAACAGAGGCAGGTCCTCGACCTCGATTAACGTCCGAAGCGCATGACCACAAAGATTGAACAGCGAGGAATCGGCGTCTTCCCCGGCCTGAGCAACTCTGGAGATCGTTTCCACCGCAAACAGAGCGGTTTCCAATCGGTCATAGTCGCGGCGAAGACCAACAAAGGGATCCAGCAACTGCGCCTCTTGCAAAATAGCAAGACGATCACTTCCGCGTGCGGGCTCTTTTATTTGCACTTCAATAAAGTGAGTTGGCTCTAGCACGCCACCGGCAAACCTTTTTTTTGACTTCAGTGCTGACTTTGCCAACAAGGCAATTTTACGACCGGTCTGTGATAGGACGGTAACAATCAAATCGGCTTCGCCGACTTTTATGGTTCGCAAAACAAAAACTCGGGCTTTTACTATTTTCATCAGAGCTCGAAGTAGCTTTGTTTAGCTGCCACTTCAAGTGCAGAGAAAAGTCTGGGCTCTTTAAGTAGCGGTACCCCAAGAATAAGCATACCCCTGAGGACCTCATCCTTTGGCAAATGCTCCCACCAACCTTCAGAAAAAATACTTTGTGACCGCCAACGACAAAGGTTTGTAGTTTCTAGCATTTTTTCAAACCCAACTGGGGCAAGTTGAATTCCAAGCTCCCTTGCGATTCCTTGCTGCAAGGCTTCGCCATTGAGATCCGGGTGATAAATAACAGCGCGATCATAAATCCTTGGCCCTTGCATAGGCCAGCGAAGAAAGTCCCTTGGCAATTTAGATTCAAACTTTTCGACGGCCTCTTTGTCTTCAAAAAAATCTTGTTTTCCCCGTTGCCATGCGGTTGTAACCTGCGCGGATTCTAGGTGTGGAATTTCTGAAGTAATTAAGTTTGGGCTCTTAAACCGTTCGCCAGTAACAGCAAAAGCCAGATTATTTTGTAAAGCGCAAACCCGGACAGAGTAGTGCCGCTCCTCGCGAGTACCAATGTCTTTCCAGAATGAGCTATAGGAAATTCGAATCGAATATATTTTTTTCTCATTTAATAGCTGATCAAGCTCTTCGAATTCAAAAAACTCTCCGGTAATCGGATGATCTTCAGCGAAGACAACGAACAGTGTATCTTTTTTTAATGCGTCAACCCACTCTTTTGGCGAAATGACCTGGGAAAGATTCGCCAGCTGAACGGAGTAGGTTTCCTTAAAAAAATAAGGCAATAATTTAGGGATGTGGGGACTCATGCCATTAATTGCCGCAACACTTCTTTTGTGGGACATAAACTGCGCCGTACCGACGACGACCTCGTATAATGCAGAATACGAGCTATTGTAGACTCTTAACGAATTTTTCTTTGATATTTTTACCAATTCTGAGAGATGATCACAGAGAGATTGCCAGCTTTCTGGCGAAATGAAATCAATATTCATAAGCAAAAGCTTACACGATAGGAATGATCTATGAAAACCTTTCTCAAAAAAGTATCAGTAAAAATTATCCTTTGCGCCGGTCTTTTCTCTGGCCTTTGCTTGCTTTCAGTTCAAGCGCTGGCGGTCGTCGAAGCTAGGCTAACGTATGGGCTGAACGCAACGAAAATGGATCTAGCCCAGTTTTACACTGGTAGCACGGCAAGCGTCCCCTCTGTAACGCCCTTGTATGGAGTTGGCGGCGAAATTTTATTTAACATTCCGATGATGGGCTGGGGACTTGGTCTGCGTTATGAAAATCTTGGCTTGAAGGCTTCCAGTAACAGCCTGGAGTTTAATTCGACTCTGACCCGAACCGCAGCTGTAGGATACTATCGCTTGATCGACACCGTGCTGTTCTTGGGACCCATTGCATCCATTGGACTAAGCCACAAGGGCGAACTCAAAGTGAAAGAAAACAGTGTCGACCTTTCGTCATTTTCATCGACGTCAGCGAGTTCGACCTCCATCGGCCTTGAAGCTGGAGTTCGCCTTGTCGGTCTAGTCGTTGGCATGGAAGCCGGCTATCTCTCTTGCAAATTTTCAGGGGTCAGCGATTCTGGCGTTGCGGCTTTGGGCTCAAAGGACTTAGATATGAGTGGCACTTACGCCAAGGTCTTTGTCGGCTTCAGTATGTAGGCTTTTGCGGACACTACTGTTCGGGAGCTGAAATTGGCGGTGCCGTGATGGTTGGCGAAAGAGGTGCCGGCGCATGATCCACTTGGGGAATAACCGTGGTTATAGGCGGTGCGACGTGTTCTTGTGGTGCCAAGATCTCGAGCGAACGACCCGGAACCAGAAGTTTGGAGATGGTTCCAACAACCAACTGGCGGGTTGCCGTTCCGGACTTCAATTCATAGGATTCTTTCAGTGAGTAGTCCCACCAGCGACGCCGATCGGTCTTGATAAATTTGGTCTCTGCCTGAATGCGAACCGTCGTTAGCATTTTTTCAAAATCTAAAGCAAGTGACCTTGGGATTTCAGATACTTGTTCTCCGTAAATAAAAGTCAGTGCTCCGCGGATTCCCAGAAGCTCTTTCGAATCCATGACTGGTGGCGAGCCAATAAAAACCGCACCCTTGAACTCTTGTCCCAGCATTAGCTTTAGGGCCGCCTGACCGGGCAGCCCATAGCCGACAAGGGCGGTAGTGCCGGCCTTTATGTCCTTGCGCACTTTTAACAAATCAAAAGCAGCCTTTATGACCATTGTTAAATAGTTAGGGCTTAATGAACCTGAAAGTTTTAAAAGATCCATTTCATTTTTTGCGTACTTTCCATGATTGAAATCAATGGCAATGGCAAGAATTCCCAACTCAGCAAAGGCGTCGGCTTCGGCTACGTAGTAAGGATTCAACCCTGCAGAATCAGGAATGATAATTACCGCTGGAAACTCAGTACCAGTAGTTTTTGGGACAGCCAAATAAGCCTGGCCTGACTTCAGTTGCACTACCGAGCCAACACCACTGATGATTTCCTTTTGGCCGAAGGACTCTGCCAAAAAAAATGAAACAAATAATAAAATTACAATGATGCCGATTCTCATAGGTTTCAGCAATTATATCGGTATAGAACAAAATTGTCTGAATGCCCAAATAGGAAAAAAAAGAAAGCCCTTCGTTTGTCGAGCCTTCATCTACATGCTAGGCGATGTCCTTGACCACAGTTTTAAATGCCCGACTTATGTCGTTCCTCGTCGTCAACGACAGTCAATATCCCGCCCTTTAACTGAGGGCGATAGGCCAAATATTCAATTCCATACTGAAAATTTCCGCCATTGATGGCCGGTGTTTGCCATTCTGGACCCATGCGAACCGCATCTACTGGACAGGCTTCTTCGCAAAAACCACAGAATACGCAGCGAAGAATATCAATCTCGTATTTAATCGGATACTTTTCAACGGTTGGATCCTCGTGCTCGGCCGCCAAAATTGTAATGCACTCGGCAGGACAGTTAGTTGCACAAAGCATGCAGGCTGTGCAGCGTAATGACCCATCTTTTTTTACCGTCAAAACGTGGTTGCCCTTAAACCGTGGCGAGTACTCATACTTTTCTTCTGGGTAGTTCAGGGTGATCATTTGCTTTCTGTTAAAAAGATTTTTTAACATATGCTTTCCTGTAATCGTCAACCCACCCAGAATTCCTGGCAAATACCACTTGGACGCTTCTGAAGTGTTTTTCTGCACCAGACTCATAGAGTTCCCCTTCTGAAGACAAACTCATTCTTTTTTCCCGCTTCTTTCGTCACGCGGTCTGCCTGACGATTCGAATCTACGAATAAATTGCTATCCGGCCTGAGCATCAGGGGCTGCCCACAAAGTAACAAACCGGCTTCGGCTAGAGTCAAAGACTCTGACACAACCGTTGTAACTTTTTTAAACTTCTGCTCAAGACCAGAATAGTTGATAAAGCTTCCATCTTTTTCGACGTAGGACTTCATCGGTACAATTAAGGCACCAACGCCTAGCTCTTCGAGCGCTGGATTTTTTGCAGATTGCAGCCAAATTACATTCTGAGCCGGACTGATTTCTTGAACCCGAACTTTGAAGTCAGGGTAGGCCGCTTGAATTTCTGGCCCAGCAACGACGACCGTTTTAATCGCCCCTGAACTGATTCCAGAAACTAAGTTCCCCCACTGCGCCGTAATTCCATATTTATTCAGAATCTTTTTTAAGCCTGCGGTATTCGGGTTTTTGTCTCCACGAATTAAAATACCGTCAAAGTCATCGGCCGATGCTGGATTATTATCCCAATGGAAAATATTTTTTGTTTTTACTTCATTTACAAAATTAGCCACGATGGATTCGTATTCTTCCGTCGTATATTGCCCCGTCAACACCAGAGCCGCAGAATTTCCCGCCGCTTTCAAGACAGCTGCTGCTTCTTTAGCCGCGGCCCCCGGCAAAACATCTTCCCAGCCGCTGTGAGTTTTTTTGCGCGCCTTCAAATAGCGATGCTCACGATTGGCAAACTTGTAGATGTCACGACCGTCGTCACACATCCAGTAGCCATTCACGGCCTCGTTAAAGGCTGGCTTAACGCGAAAGAAGCCCTCTTTGTTAAAGTATGTTTTAACGCTGCATCCGGTGCTGCATCCGTTACATACGGTCTTTGCATCCTTTAGATACCAGACCCTTTGGCGAAAGCGAAAATCCTTCGAGGTCAAGGCACCCACCGGACAGATGTCCACTGTATTTAATGAATATTTGTTATCTAATTCTTTCCCGTCGAAAGTTCCGATCTCAGAACGATCACCACGGTTAAAAATTCCGAGCTCTTCCGTCTTGCTGACATCGCTGGTAAAGCGAACGCAGCGAGAGCAAAGAATACAGCGTTCAGTGTCCAAAACCACGGTCGGACCCAAATCAACAACTTTGTGTTTTTTGACCTTGGGTTCAGCCATCTCAGGATCGTACTTACCGAATTCCATGTATTGTTCTTGCAATCCGCATTCACCCGCCTGATCACAGACCGGACAGTCTAAAGGGTGATTTATCAAATGGAAATCTAAACCCCACTTCGCGGCATCTTTCACTTTGGCAGAAGTATTATTAACTTTCATACCTTCAGTAAGGACTGTGTTGCAGGCGATTTGTAATCGTGGGTTGCCTTCGATCTCAACCATACACAGGCGACAAACTCCGGCTACTTTTAGCCCCGGATGCCAACAGTAGTGGGCAATCCTTTGTTCATTGCTATACATGGCCTCAATAATCGTCGTGCCCGGTTTAACTTCTAATTCTTTACCATTAATGGTGCATTTCGGCATACGTCGTACCTCTTACTTTTGAGCGACCTTCCCGCACATAGAACTCGAATTCATCGCGAAATTTAGTTATAAAACTTAAAACAGGTAAGGCCGCAGCGTCAGAAAGTGCGCAAATCGTGCGCCCCTTCATATTCTCAGCGACTCGCTCAAGAAGCTCAATGTCCTGCAAGCGACCACGTCCTTCCAAAATTGAAAGAACAATCTTATTCAGCCATCCTGTGCCTTCGCGACACGGGGTGCACTGACCGCAGGATTCGTGATGATAGAAATGCGTCAATACACCCAGCATATCAACCATGCACTGCGAATCATCAATCACGATGACCGCGCCAGATCCAAGCATAGAACCCATCTGGGCTAGACATTCATAATCCATGGTCGCTTTCTCACACTCTGCAGCGGTTAGAACCGGTGCGGAAGAGCCTCCGGGAATAACGGCTTTCAACTTGCGACCCGGTCGAACACCGCCCCCAAGCTTATTAACCAAATCCATAAGCGGATAACCAAGATTTACTTCGTAATTTCCAGGTCGAATAATATTTCCGCTCAGGGAAAATAGTTTTGTTCCAGCTGACTTTTCAGTACCAAATTTTTTATATGCAGCAGCTCCGTCGCGAAGAATGGGCACAACGGCAGCCAGTGTTTCAACGTTGTTTACAATTGTAGGTTTGCGTAAATAACCTTGAACCGCAGGAAACGGCGGCTTTAACTTCGGCTGTCCTTTTAGTCCCTCTAACGAGGAAATCATCCCTGTTTCTTCACCACAAATATAGGCTCCGGCCCCTGAATAAACGTCCAAATCAAAGTCAAAACCGCTGCCAAGAATGTTCTTACCTAAAAGCTTAGCGTCGTAGGCTTCTTTCACTGCTTTGCGCAGAACTGCAATTGGATAGTGATACTCACCACGAACGTAGATGTAGGATTTTTTCGAGCCAATGGCAAAACCAGAAATGATCATTCCTTCAATCAATTGGTGCGGGGCTCGCTCCATCATCAGCCGGTCCTTGAAGGTCCCGGGCTCGCCCTCATCGGCATTGCAAAGCAAATAGCGGGGCTCGCTGTTCTTCGGTAAAAAACTCCATTTGGTCCCCGTCGGAAAACCGGCGCCGCCGCGGCCGCGAAGTCCAGAGGCCTTGACCTCTTCGACGATCTGCTCGGGCTTCATTTGCAGCGCTTTTTTTAAGACCTGGTAGCCGCCCGTTTTCTGGTAACCATCCAGCGTTCGATAGTCATCTTTTTCATAATGCTCAGTTAGCAGTTTCGTTTCCATTATTTGAGACCTCGCAAAACTGTCATGGCTGATTCTGGGGTTAAGTTTTCATGATAATCTTCATTGATTTGCATCATAGGTGCAGTCCCACAAGAACCCAGGCATTCAACATGATCGACGGTAAATTTCCCATCTTCAGTAACCTGTCCATAGTCGACGCCCAACTCTTTGCAGATGTGCCGGCCCATTTCGCGGCCCCCATTCAGCGCACAAGAAATATTTGTGCATACTTGAACGTGGTATTTTCCAACCGGCTTTTGGTTGAACATGGTGTAAAACTTAAACACTTCGGTGATCCGACTTTCTGCCAAGCCCATCACTTTGCTTAAAGAATGAATAACCGCATCGCTGACCCAGCCGTTGTTTTCTTTTTGCGCAATGTAAAGAGCCGGAATAATTGCGGACTCTTTGACTTCATAGCGAGTCAGCTCTGTTTTAATTTTTTCAATACCCTCTTTAGACAATTCGAACATTTTTTCAACTCCCGATTATCTGTCCAACTCACCAGCAATTACATTCATACTCGCAACGGTTGCAATGGCATCGGCCAACTGCCAGCCTTTTACGACTGAGGAAAACGACTGATAAATTGCAAAACATGGAGGACGAACCTTCAATCGATATGGATTCGCACTGCCATCACTGACCAAGTAAAAACCGAGTTCCCCGTTTGCGGCTTCCGTCGCATCATAGACTTCACCGGGTGGCGGACGAAGTCCCTTAATCACCAACATAAAGTGATTCATTAGGCCCTCAATATTTCCGTAGACATCCTTTTTATCTGGCAAAACGATACTTTTATCGCGAATCGTGAAATCTCCGCCTGGCACATTTCGGCAAACCTGTTCGATGATTCGGATGCTTTGACGCATTTCTTCAATTCGCACTAAATAGCGATCATAAATATCGCCGTTTGTACCGACCGGAACTTCAAAATCTAAAGCATCATAGCCATAATACGGCGAAATCTTGCGGATATCTAGACCGACTCCGCAAGCCCTTAGCAAGGGACCGGTGTAGCCCCATTGAATCGCCTCGGCAGGGGCAACTGGTGCGACACCTTGGGTTCGTTTGATAAAAATTTTATTATCAAGCATCAGTTTCGAAATCTCATCGACGCCGGCTCGCATTTCTTTACAAAATGCCAGAACATCGTCAAACCAACCTTCGGGCGCGTCCTGAGCCATGCCTCCGACCCGGGTCATTGAAACTGTCAATCGAGCACCGCAAAGTTTTTCAAAAAGTGAATAAACTTTTTCACGGTAGGTAAAGAGATGAAAAAAGGCAGTCAAGGCACCCAAGTCGACCCCACCGGTACCAACAGAAACGGTATGGTCAATAATTCGCGAAAGCTCACAAAGGATAACCCGCATGGCCTGGGCCTTTGGCGGAATTTCAACTCCCAAAAGACGCTCGACAGCTTTGCAGTAACCCACATTATTCATCGGCGCCGAACAGTAATTTAATCGATCGGTGTAAGGGATAACCTGATTATAAGGATGGGTCTCTGCCATTTTTTCGAAGCAGCGATGCAAATAGCCAATTTCGACATGCGAACGAGTGACTGCTTCCCCATCAAGCTCGACCATGATTCGCAAGGTTCCATGTGTGGCCGGATGAGATGGACCGACATTGAGTGGTAGATATTTGTCATTTAAAACACTGCCGTCGATACCTTCTTCATTGTCAAAATGGATCGGTAAACTTTCTGTCAAGTGCTGCTGGCGATCGGCTTCATAATCTTTGCGCAAAGGATGGCCAACGAATTGATGATGGGTCAAAATCTTACGCAGGTTGGGATGGCCACTGAAGCGAATGCCAAACATGTCATAGGCCTCACGTTCGAACCAATCAGCACCTTTCCAAACTCGAATGGCAGTTGGAATACTTTCGGCTTCGCCAAGCTGTACCTTAATGCGCAAGCGGGCCGCATCCTTAGACGAAAACAAATGGTAAATGACTTCGAATGATTTTTCTCGGTCGGGATAGTGTGCGCCACAAACATCCATCAAAAAGTCAAAGCGGCCTGATTCTTTCAAAAAGCTTAGAACCGGAATAATGTCATCCTTAGACACCACCAAGACATCGTCACCGAACGCATGGGAAAATTGGAATAAGTTAGTATTGAATTTTTTTGCGAGCTCGGTTTTTAAAAATTCGATTTTACTCATAATTAAACAATCCCGCCCGTTTCATATGGTGGTTTCCAGTTGTCACGCCAAGGCCGAGGTTGGCCAGAGGCAATCATTTTTTGCAATGTCATAACTCCGTCAAGCACGGCCTCGGGGGTTGGCGGGCAACCGGGAATATAGACATCCACTGGAATCACCTTATCGCAGCCTTGCAGCACATGATAAGCGCGGTAAAATCCGCCTGAACTGGCACAGGCGCCCATCGAAAGAACATATTTAGGCTCAAGCATCTGGCGATAAAGACGAATTAGAATTGGCGCCATTTTTTCTGTGATTGTACCGGCGACAACCAACAGGTCAGATTGGCGTGGGGAAAAACGAACGACCTCAGCTCCGAAACGTGCCAAATCATATTTTGGCCCCATCACTGACATTAGCTCAATACCACAGCAAGCAGTGCCAAAAGGCATTGGCCACAGGGCATTTTTCCTTCCCCAGGCAATGATCGAATCAAGCCTTGTGGTTAGCGCAAATGATCGCGACAGGTCATCGACCGTTTGCGAACCCAAAGCGTTGGCTGGAGTCGTGCTGCCAGATAATGTCTGTGCCATAAAAGATCCCCTGTCCTGATTTTCAATTGCCTCTCATTTGTCCCAAAATTTTGGGGATGAGTCAAATAGGCAAAAGACCACAAATACTTGTTTTTCTAACTGATTTCATGCTGAGGATTATAGCATTTGATCCTTCCCGCAAAGCTGAAACTAGACCTAGATCGAGCAATCCAACAAAAAAGGCCAGCTTATAGTGCCACCCGACAGATAGCCTTTGCCCAATAACAAAGATTTTTTCTAAGATTTTACTGAAGACCACCCTTTGAATCGTCAGTTTGTTTTTCAGCTTTTGGGGGAAAACTTTGCGCAATTGCTTTTTCATCTCTCTTCTTGTTCTTGCTCCATTTGCACAGGCGACGCAGAAATCTTCGGGTGCAGATGTATTGATCAGGCTGGCTCCTGGGCTTACTCAGCGGTCGATATTCTTTAATGGCGTAAAAAATTCTGGAGCCAGCCTAGAGGTGCTTTTTGGCTCGTGGATTCGTCTGAAAACTAAAAAATTAGAGGATTTACAACGACTTTCTGAAAGTGACGCCATCGAAGCCATTCAACCAAACTTCAAGCTGGGCCTCTTAGCCAGCTATGAGATTGAAGATGCACTGCGTCGCTCGGCCTTCATGCGAACTCATCGAATTCCAAATTCGACAAAGCCACTAGATAATCCAAGAATTTCAATCGGTAGCCTGTATAGAACTGGACCAAACTTGCCTCTGCCTAAAGAGAACGGACTAATTGTTGCGGTTCTTGATACCGGCATTGACTACACCGACGAAAAATTTCTGCCGAACTTGTGGCGCAACCCCGGAGAATCCGGTTTGGATTCTAGTGGTCGCGAAAAAGCTGAAAATGGAATTGATGACGACGAGAATGGCTTCATCGATGATGTCATTGGTTGGGATTTTTCGGCACACGACAGTTTGCCTTTTGATTTCAGCATGACTCCTTCGCAACTTTTGCTCCGGGGTGGAAATCCAGGCCACGGAACCTATTGCGCCGCCACCGTCCTCGGCAATGGAAAAAATATTTCTAAATTTGCCGCTGAGGCCCCGAAAATTCAAATCATGGTATTGCGTTTTTTGAATGAAAAAGGCGAAGGCACAACTGCTGCTGCGATCAAGGCCATTAAATACGCAATCGATAACGGCGCAAAAATCCTAAGTAGCTCCTGGGGCAGCAAAGGAGTTCACAATAAAATTTATCAAAATCAAGCGTTACAAGAGGTCCTCAAGTTCGCTGCAAGCAAGAATGTTCTTTTTGTCACAGCTGCGGAAAGTGGCCGCCTAGAACTTGGCAAGAACTTTGAGGCTAGCAATTCTTTGCCGGACAACACCATTTACCCGGAAGAGCTTTCCGATCTGAATGGCGACGCCGATCGCGACAAAGCCGTTGCTTTTGCTGGATTCAACATTCCTTGGGATGGACGGTCAACAGCGTCAGCATCAATGGCAAGAGCTGCGGCCGCCTATTGGACGGCTTATCCAAACAAAACCGCACAAGAAGTGAAAGACGCCATCCTTGTAACCGCAGTCATTGCCCCTGCGTTAAACATAAAAAACACTAGCGACGAAGATTCAGACTTAAAGGTCTTGTTAAAAAAATGAGGATCGCTACGCAACCTCGCAGAATGATTTTTCAGGTGCTATTACCAGTGATTTTACCAACGATGCTGGCTGCGGCCACTTTGTTGTTTTTCGATTTGGGTGTCGCTCGTGCGGACGAGCAGGCAAATCTGAATTCCGGCGAACAGCGCTTGCGGATAGTTAGTTTCAATTTAGACCATGACTTTGTGCTGGTTAAAAATCGAGAATTGCAATTCAAAAACCGCCTGCAGCATGTGATAAAAACCCTAAAGAACATCCAGCCCGACATCATTACTTTGCAAGAAGTTTCCCAAAGCTTGATCAAGGGGCGGCGAAATTCTGCGCAAACCATCGCAAAGGCTTTGGGCATGAACTATGTGTCACGCTTTTCTGACGGACTGGTTCCGGTTTTTGCAGAAGGCCTGGCTGTCCTTTCCCGGTTTCCAATTCTGCACGCGGAAAGAAAAAAACTTCCACACAGTGCATTCGTGATTTTCGAACAACGTTTTGTACAAAAGCTTACTATCGAGCATCCGCAAATTGGCCCAGTGATTATTTACAATACTCACCTCAAGCACACAGAGGAAAACAAAAGCTTTGTCATCGCCGAAGGAAAACGCCTGGCACAAACCCTGGCCATTGCCGAGTACATTTCTGGGCAAAAAAGCTGTGTCCCAACTTTTCTTTTCGGTGACATGAATGCAAATCCCACCGATCCCAGCGTGCGAATTATTAACGGCAGCTCTATTCATAGTGCTGGTCAATACACGGATTTATTTGCGCAATTTTTTTCAGGAAATCCACCGATCACCTATCCATCAACTTTTGAACGACTTGACTACGCCTATTTAGTCTCTGGTTGGCTGGAAGACCAAGTTCACCTCCGTCAAGCCGCAATGATCTTTACTGAGCCAACTGCCGAAGGACTTCCGGTCTCGGATCACTTGGGCTTGCTTCTAGAACTCGAATTCACAAAAGCTGACCTTAACTCTGAGAATTGCGCAAAGCAGCTTCATCAGCTGCAGGCGCGCTCGCGAAAGTGGATCCACGAGATGAAGAAGATCCCCCTCCCTCGACGAGCTGCATGGGCCGCGGATTTGCTTCTTTGAAGCGAGAGCCGCTCTATTCGCCTTTTGGTTTTTCTGATTTGGCGGGCATGGGACCGCGATTTTTAATAATTAATCCGTTCAAGAAATTTCTCAGAAGCTGGTCGCCACATTCTTTATAGTTAGGATGGTCCTCTGTGCGAAAAATTGCGGATAGTTCCGTTTTTGAAATTTGATAGCCGACAAGATCCAGGCACTCAATGATATCCGTGTCTTTGAAAGACAGCGCAACGCGAAGCTTTTTAAAAATGTCATTATTGTTCATCGTTCATACCCATAGGAAGCGTATACGCTAAGCCGCTACGCTTTGCCAAGAGATTACCGATTTCCCACAAAACCAATCCTATGACTTTACCAGATGCAATCTAAAACTTACCCTTTAGCATTCATCTTTTTCATAGTGTCTGCTCCGTTAGGGCAAACGTGGGCTAACGGTGAGTCCACGTCACTTCGGCCGGTGTAGGCGTTTAAGTTGGCCGCGAGTGTAATTGCGCCATGATGCCCCAGCCTTGGTCATCATCCATTGATAGCGAAGGGAGTCTACCCCAGTGACCTTTTCAAAAGTTAGCTCATCGGTCCAGTCAGAAGAAGTTCTCGACAAGCGAAAAGATTCGCTTGAAGGATCGCCATCAAGCGACCAATTTTCATCAGGGTCAGCAGATCGCCAATGGCCGGTCTTTTTGGTCATTGTGACTTCCGGTAAATACAAGACTTCACTTTTGCCATCACAGACTCTTCCTGCAGAATGGATCTTTAGCAAATCCGCAGTCTGATCAACCGTCATAAAGAGTTCTTGGCAATCAGAAATCTCGGGCAACTGACCTGGATTTTCAAGACTGACTTGTCCAGATCCGGACCAGGTTCCAACATAAGAATTTTGCGCAGCAGAATTGAGGCTGAATAGAATGAGAATAGTGTAGATTAGTCTTTTCATAAACTGATGCTCTCGCTTTCAAATCATCACAGTCAACAAAAAATCGTTTTCCAGATGTCAGCCTTACTGTGCTAGCCTTACTGTTACTGAGAAACTCAGTCGTTGTTGTCCGTAACCCAAGATTTGGCGGGGCCCGCAAATCTATTTACTCACGCCAAAAAAATCCATATTGAAGCTGTATAGTGATTCTTCTTTGGACGCTTGAATCACTTTCAGATTATCTTTGATAAATTCTAAAAATTTTCCCTTTAGCAAAATCACGTCTTCTTTCGACAACGTAAACACCGAAGAGTAGTGCAGATCGGTGTCTTGAATTCGATCCAAGCTATCAATGGCTTGCAGGCGCCAATTCAAATGATGCTTTGGCAAATGGGGAGAATCCTTTCCTAAGAAAATCCTGGATGGGCCAAACTTGAATCGACCTTGCTCGCGTACGACAAGCCCCCGCCTTTGCAGAAAATCGAAAGCCTGACTGACTGTTTGTAGTGGCAGGTTCAGCTCTTCCGCAATTTGCTCTTGTGTTTGCAAGCGCGGGATGCTGACCGCCAAATGAATGGCCGCAAAGATCCACGAGCTGTAGTAAATCGCCTGATCCTCTGGCGACAAAGTTGTCTGCTGCGCCAGGCGGGCTGAGACCTCGGTCATTTGGGCCTGAATCTCCTCGATCTGAAGCTGAAACTGCCGACGCAGGGCCACCGTCCCAGAGCGCTCTTTCAACACCAGAAAAATAAAGAAACGGGACTCCTGTGGAGTGTGATGCAGAAATTGATTGGCGTTTTCTGCTTGCTCGAGGGTCAAATCGGGATTGCCGTGCAGGACCTGAGAAAGGTAGGCCGACTGGCAGCCAATAGCCTTTGCCAGCCGACTCTTATAGCCTCGCTTTTCGCTGCTATTTTTCGCAAGAAAGAGCAAATAAGGCTTGTAATTACAAAAATCGTATAGTCGTTTTTTATCATTCATAATATATACTTACATTAGATAATTTATTTTAAAATAAATTATCTATTTATAATATAATTAAGTAAATCTATCCCTAATAGCGCATTGCGTATAGATTCTCTTTCAGACGAAAACGAAACCGCAAACCTCCACCCAGGGCCCATTTTGGTCCCTGATCGGTCGCCTAGACAGTGAGCAGATCACAGGATCAGCTTTACGAATCCTGGCGAGGGTCCGGATTTGCATAACCACTAGGGAGAACATATGAAAATCACAAGCGCATTAACCAACCTTACTATTGCCCTCAGTCTACTGACTGTCATCGCCTGCAAAAAAGACGGCGACGTTCAACCGACCGTGGGTGGCACCGCCCCCAAGGTAAATGCTCCGGCTCCTGGCGCAACTCTTGCCCCTGCGCCAGCGGGAAAAGGTCCATCAGTAGCAGCCTCAGGATCCGCAGCTGGCAACAGTGGCCCTATCGTCGATGGCGGCGGCAATGTAACTAGCGACAACCAGCTTGCAAGAATGGTTCATCTGATCAAACTTTTCGTTAAAAGCTCCAAAGCAAAATGCCAAGCTCAAGGAGAACCCGTCTCTGGAGAAGAGTTTCTGACCGAGGCTGGCATTCATCTTCCCAAAGTATCCGAAGACTCGAGCGAAGGTTGGTCTTGGGTATCAAGTGAACCATCAATGCAACAGCAAGAAAACTTTCAGAAATATGGAATCTACTATCTCGCAGATCTCATTCTTCCCTTTGCAGCTGTGGAAAGGATCGCAAAACAGCAAGTGATCCCTTTGCCTACAAACCCAGATGGTGGCTACAGTCCGGGATTCGATGATTCATCAAACGATGTCACCTTTGGTAATATGTTCAGTCAGCCAGGAAAAATGAGCAAAGAAAAGAAAGCCGCTTACGACCAAAAGATCTGCGAACAGCTCAAAAGTATTTAATTCAATATTCCCTTTCTTCATTAACTTTGATAATAAGCGGGCTGCGGAATGCAGCCCGCTTATTTTAATTTCTCCAATATTTATTTTGACGAAAAGAATCGATCAGTTTTTCAAGTTGTCGTGGCTCTTGTTGACGGGAATAGGCGCGCGGCATTGGATGTGGCTAAGCGGAAAAAGTCAAAAGAAGAGATGGCTCAGCTTTTCAAAAAGTTAATTGAAAAATAATTGCCGGCCTAATGCTGGCTATTGATACCGAACTCCTGGCACTTCTGTGGAGTGTCGAGGGCGGTTGCGAGAACTAGTTGAATGAACAGAAAAAACACCGCTTTGAACAGCCGATCAGACTTGAAAAATTGAACTGAAATATCAAGTCTGCCAGGCTGCGTCTGCTTGGGGTTGGTAAGCTAAATACTTGAAAAGACAGTTGGTGCCCCCTGGCGGTCGACTTCGAACCGCCCTTTTGGAGAAAGTGGTTTAATCTAAGTGGTTGAAAGAGTTATTGTTTTTGATCTTGACAGAGAACGGTTCCCCTTCTGGAGAACCGTTCTCCAGCATTAATGGTTTACAATTACCCATATTGGTTATAACATACCCCTATGAAGGCCCATCTTAGATACTACGTAAAAAATAATTTGCATGGGCGATATATTGTCGAGCTTTCGATATACGAGGTGGGCAAATCGGTGAAGTATCCAGACGGAATTAAGTACGGGTTGATCTGCAAGGATTTGAAGACAGGTCATTTTATTCTCATGGATAATCATCACCCCAAAGGGCCTCATATTCACATTAACGAAAGAGAACTAAGTTATGACTATCAGAATGATGAAAAATTGATTGGTGATTTCCAAAACTGGGTCCTTAAAGAATTAGGAGTTAAGCTATGAAAAAATTAATCGTTTCCATTAAATCTTCCGGTGAAACCCTTGCTGATTTTAAGAAGGCTTTAAAAAGTGCCAGGAAGGGTCGTTTGAAGACGGATCACTTCGAAATTTCATTTGATAACAAAAAGGATTTTGGTCGATTCGTAACAAATTTGGGAATCTTATCGGCTATTTTAACTCACAAACCAAAGTCAGTTTATGAGCTCGCAAAGGTAGTAAATATGGATGTGTCCAATCTCAATAAGCTCATTTTGTTTTTTGAAGCCGTTGGTGCGATCACAATCAAGACTTCAACTGTTGCTGGAAGGTCAGTGAAAACTCCGACTGTCGAATACGGGCACATTGAATTTGATTTGAAGGCAGCCTAATAATTTATTTGGAGATTAAATATGCGTTATCATAAAGTTAACACGGAGGTTCTCGGCAGATTGTAGCTAACAAAGGAGCTACAAATGTCGAGATCATATCGAAAACCGTATTGGACTCAGGGTTACGGGGGTCGATGGCGGAAGTTTGCAAAAAAAACCGCGGCGAAGAGGGTTCGCCGTGCAAAAATCATCGGAGATGAGACTTATTACAAGCGTCTGTACAATTCATGGGACATTTGTGATTTTAAATTTCATGAGCCTGAGGGCAACGAAGGAATTTGGCGGGTGAAACGAAAGTAGGGCGCTATCGCGGCTTTTGGGGAAACGAAAATTTGGCCATTGAGCAAATTATAAGGTGGATGACTGTACATTTCGCCAGAAGGAAGTTTATTTATTTTCATAAAATTTGAAGACGACCGCGAGACAAAATCAGCTCACCCATCGCAGGAGACTAGAACTTCTTGCCGAGCTTAGCGGACTAGAAAATTTCTCTAAAAAGCTCAAGTCCCTTCCCCAATTTACCGAAGGGGGCTTGAACTTTAATATCGCGTTCAAGTCCATCAGGTGTATTAACTAATTGATTCTTCGATGATTTTTATTCGCGAAACTATTACTGGTGCACCCTAGCCGTCGATCTTCGAACTGCTCTTTCCGCAGACTTTGAAAAATACCGGTTCTCCAACTGGAGAACCGGTTGCGAAGTGTTCTCCCAGACTCAATCCTTTGCGTTGTCAAGTTTTTCTTAGTCGCTATCAACCAACTTTCAGCTTCACATTGGGATCGAGCTTTTCATACAAAGTGATCAACCGATCTGTTGAAAACTCATCAAGGCGGTGGTGCAAAATTTTGCTGACCTTGCCAGGGTCAATTTCAAGAAGATCAGCAAGTTCTTTCTGAGAAATTTTATGAACCCGTTTGTACTTCAAAAACTTTTGGTGAAGGTCCCAGCGAAAACGTTCTCTTGCCGTTGCATCTGGGTTCAATGCTAAAGTGCCTTCAATATTTTCAAGCTTCTTTAACGCCTTTTCAATTTGTGCTTTGCTTGGGAATCCCATAGCTACCTCCGATAGGCGTTAATCACGCCAACGTAAATCTGATCTTCTTCAAAAAGCCACACGAGCTTGTAAAACTTCTCACCGATCTTAATTCGATCCTTTGTATAATACGAGAAGGGCGGATCTTCAGGCTCAGACTCAGGCTCTTCACCATCAAGCGTTTTCACTAATTCCAAAATGAGATCGTCAGTCATGTAATCAGAGTGCTTTTCCTGATAATGCGGATCAATAATCAACTTACTGAATCTCTGGTCGTTTATAACAATATTGACCTGATATTCTCGACGACTCATTTGAACAATTTAGCAACATTTTAAAATTAAAATTTGGCAATCTTAAATATCTTGAAATTTCAAGAGCTTGCCTTAGGAGATTCAGATTGTCTAAATTGAACTGCCTGTATGTTCGCGTGAGCCTGGACACTGCTTTCCACAGATCACCAAAGAAAGAGCCGAAGGCCGGCGCAGCGGCGGAGCCGATTCGCCTCGTAGGCCCCAAGGGGCCGAGACAAACCAACAGCCAAATTTCGCTTTGGCGAAATTTGGTGCCCCCTGGCGGTCGATCTTCGAACTGTTCTTTCGGTGGATTTCGAAAATTAAGTATTTGATATTATTATGAATTTTAAATTCGGGGAGAACATAAAGTGCTTAATTTCTATTTGTTCTCCTGAGAAATGGTTCTCCAATCTGTTCTCCAAAATTACAGTCGGCTAAGGTAATAAGACTTGATATAGTATAGCCAATTGGCTATACTAAGCGTATGAAAGTTAGCTTTTATGAAACCGTATCTGGAAGAAGCCCCATCGAAGACTTTATCGAGGGTCTACCAAAAGCGGATCAAGCTCGTTTTGCCGATGTTTTTGATGGGATCGAGAAGTATGGACTTGGTTGCCCTAGAGTTCAATTTCGGCAGTTAAGAGGAAAGCTTTGGGAAGTGAAATTCAATTCTCCAAGTGGGGGTTACCGAATTGCATATGTCGTAGTTGAGTCAGAAACAATGGTTTGGCTGCACGCCTTCAAGAAAAGAACTCAGAAGACTCCAACAGGTGATTTGGAAATCGCTGAAAAAAGAATGAAAGAGGTTTTAGGATTATGAAAAATAAGAAACCATATAAGTCAGGGAAACCATTTTTCCAGAAACTTCTCAAAGATAGAGAAATTCGTATTCACTTTGAGGAAGAGAAATCCAAAACAGAAATCGCTCATGCAGTACGAACAGCTCGCATGAAGGCTGATCTGACTCAAGCCGAACTCGCCAAGTTAATTGGTACAACTCAAAGTGTGATTGCTCGTCTCGAAGGTGGTACTGACAAACGAGTTCCATCCATTCCGCTACTTGCTCGGATTGCTGCTGCTTGCGGAGCCCATTTTGAGTTTGGGTTTAACTTTTTGAAGGTGAGCTAAGGGGCTTAACTACCGCGCGATAAGCTGGGATCGGCTATCAAACCTCATGTAAATTAAACTTAAAGAGGGTCTTGATCATTCGTTTGAGCGACGGCTGGAAAAACTTGAAAAAGCTTTGAAAGTTAAGGCGGGCTAAAAGCCGCACCTTTTAAAGCAGGCCTTCTTGTGTCGACTAAAGTCATTGGCATTGGTTTGCTGGACAATCTTTTTCTTATTTCCTATCATTGCCAATATGGACGTCATACAGATTTTGGAAGTTGGAATAGATAAAAAAGGAAGGCTTTTTATTAGGCCTGTTGTTACTTCGCTAAAAAATAAAGAATCGTTTGAATTCGTTTATCGTGCGGCGATGGCCATCTATTGGGACAAGAAAGAAGAATACTTTCATGCTTCTACTGCCGAAGATGAAGATATGCCCTATAGAAAATGGTTCGAACAAATTGTGGATGCGGTTAAGAGTGAGCTTGGGTTTTCTTTGGAACTTTCCAAAGCAACTATTTGGACTGGCATTTCGAATCAATTCAATAAAGTCTAATCCGACCAGAAAACCCTTGTTAAGCAACCGAAGCTAAATCGTTAAAGAGTGTCTTAAAATGCAGTCCTTCAAAATTAGCTGAGCTGCTAAAATAAACTGTACTTTTTTGAAAGAGGAAGCTCATTTCTTTTCATGCAAACTAAAAAACTAAAATCCCATCACGATCTTGGGCTAGCAGATCAAGAGTTTTATGAAGTTGTCGATTTTTTCAAAGAACTGATGAGACTTGATCAGAGAGCCCAAACGGGGGAGAAATTGGTTCTAGTCTGTCGAGGGCGGTTACGAAAACTCATTGATGAACAGAAAAAAGATCTTCTTGAACAGCTCGGCAGACTTGAAAAATTAAACTGAAATATCAAGTCTGCTAGGCTGCGGTTTTCTAAGTTGTTATTTTTCTTTTTCTTTTTTGGTTCGAGCGGCTGCTTGGGGTTAGAGAGCTAAATACTTGAAAAGACAGATGGTGCCCGAAAGAAGACTTGAACTTCCACGCGCTTTCGCGCACAGGCTTCTGAGACCTGCGTGTCTACCAATTCCACCATCCGGGCGATGCTTGAATTGACGACAATTCATCAATATCAGCCACTTTTGTCAAGTCGGATAAGAAGAAGCATGCTCGGCCACTACGATGCTAAGGCTTCCCTTGGACCCGGAAGGTTTTACATTGTCAAAATTTACCGAGTCTTCCCCACCCTCTTCTGCTAAGACAACGGGGTACTAAATGCCCAGGAGCCATTATGTCCAGTCCCACAAAAAAAAGCTATTTCAGCCCAGCCGCCACATCAATTTTAGCGGTTTTGTTAATACAAGGGATTTTGATTTTTTCTGCGCAGACTTTTGCGGTACAAAATTTTGACTTCACTCGAATTGCTGGAACCTACAACTTAACTGCGAAATCAGAATTTCTTAAAAAAACATCCCATGGCGAACTTCCTGGAAAAGCTGAGGTTCATTTTGATCCCCTCGCGACGATTAAAAATATGGATGGAACTTTTCAAAAAATTTCTATCAATATGTCGTTCGGAACTGGACTTAAGTCTCGTGCCGAAGTCCTCGTGCCCAACCAAGCCGGGGAGAACCTAATGAGCTTCAAGTCACACTGGATTTCCCTGTCGGGCTATGTCCCAGCTCTGCAGCGCGGATCTTCGTTTTCCGTAAGTGAAGACAGTGATGGCGACAAGACAAAAGTCGTTCTCAGCTTAATTGACCCCGACAAACTAAAGATCACCCTGAGCTATAGCTGCTGTAAATGGAACCTTGGTGTTTTCGGTTGTGGCCGATGGGGCAAATGCCGAGACCGCTATGTTTTGCAGCGCCAGCAGCCCGTACAGCCTTAAAAGGCAAAGACAGCGCCAAGGAAGACTATCTCAGTCCAATGTCAGCTTGTAGTCAGATCAGGGAATTAAGTTCGGTAACTCTGGATCAGTTGCGCAACCTTCCCATACCAAATACGAAAGGTCGCATTTCTCGCTTGCCGACTTTTGCTCACTAGCTTTCGATCGCTGCCAGCAAGCCGGTCATAAGGTCTTGTGACCTGACAATATATCTTCAGAATTCTGATTATGTATTTTCAGAACTCCGTCGCTCGCTACCCTTTTTTCCGCGAATCTCGCGAACAAGTTCCCGGTTGTCTGGTCGTGCAGGACGCTCACCCGAACTGGTTCGAGCTCCGGCTTTTCTCAAGGGGGCGCGGCCGCCATCACGACTGACCACGGGGCGGTCTCCGCCACGACGAGCTGCCGGGGCTGGGCGATCCCAGGAAGAGGTTGCCGCAGGCTTTCGCGGGGTCATCTCGGGCTGAGTAACGGGCTGGGAATCCACTGCCGCCTTGCGGGGGGCTTCGCTGTCAGCACGGCGATATCCACCGTCAATTCGGCGTGGAGCTTCGCCTTCAGTTCGGCGATAGCCGCCTTCATCGCGACGAAACGGACGACGACCACCAAAACCACCGGCATCGCGATCTCCGCCACGGCTGCTGCTACGTCTTGGGTAATCATCACGATCTGACTGACGTGGACCACGATCAGAGTCACTGGACTCTATTCTCAGCTGCAGGTTACGTGGCTGCTTGTAATTGACCTCGCCGGCCACTTTCATAAATTTCATAACTTTCAGAAGCCATTCCTGAGCTTCTGATCCTGGCACGACGGCACCATCTGCCTCAAGCTTACCGAATAGTTTAGCAAAATCAGCCACATCTTTTTCTGCAACTTCAGCTTTTGCCACTTGCTTATACCACTCGAGAATTTCACCCTGGCGTACGCTTTGTACAGTTGGGATCTCAAGGTTTTTAAATTGAAACTTTAAAGCCCGTTCGAATTTTCGCAACCGAGCCGCTTCTTTCGGTTTAACCAGGGTCCAAACGATTCCCTTTTTACCGGCCCGAGCTGTTCGGCCAATGCGATGAGTATAGGTTTCAACATCCCAAGGGATTTCGAAATTCACAACATGAGTAAGGTCTTCAATATCCAAACCGCGTGCGGCAACGTCGGTTGCCACCAAGATTTGGACTTCTTTCTTTTTCATCCGCGTGATTACTCGGGTGCGATCTGCTTGGACTTTATCACCATGCAAGCTGTCGACCTTTAAACCCAAAGAGCGCAGTCGGATTTCCATTTCGCCGACTTGTTTTTTTGTCTGGGCAAAAATAATTCCGTAAAACTCGGGCTCGCTTTTGATCAGCAATGAAAGCGCGTTTTCTTTGTCTTCTTCAAAAACGACAGCAGCAAAGGATTCGACCTGAATCGACGGTCCTGTGGAATTCAAATTCACTTGATGCGGAGTTTTCAAATACTTGCTGGTTAAGCGGCGGATCGAGTCGCTCATGGTTGCTGAAAACAGCCAAGTGTTGACTTCACGGCCCTTCATTTGCTCCCAAATTGTCTCGAGGGCTTCTTGAAAACCAAAAGACAGCATTTCATCAGCTTCGTCTAGGATGAGATAACGAACCGTATTTAATGAAATAATTTTTTGATCCATCAAATCAATCAAACGACCAGGCGTACTAACTACGATCTGTGCACCGTCGCGCAATGCTTTTTGTTGCTTATGGTAGGACTCGCCGCCAAGGACGGTAGCGACCTTCAGGCCTTTGCCTTTGCCGTAAACTTGCAAATGCTGGGCAACTTGAGTTGCTAACTCACGAGTCGGAGCCAACACCAAAGCCTGAATCTTTGGTTCGTTAACTAGCTTTTCAACCAAAGGCAGGCCAAAGGCTGCGGTTTTACCCGTTCCAGTTCTTGCTAGGGCTAGAAGATCACTATCATTTTTTAAAAGAAATGGAACACAGGCAACTTGCACAGGAGTTGGCTCTTTGAAGCCTAAATCCGTTACGGCCTTTAGGACTTCTTCAGATAGCCCCCACGTAGAAAAAATAGAATCAGTCGACATTAGGAAGGGTCCTTTCGAGATAGGAAACCGGCAATCTCGCAGAACTATGAGGAAAAGTCCAAGTAAGCTTAAGATTGGGTAAAAAGGTTAGGGTTTTCACCAACCTTACCCAATTTGATGTCCTATTTTGGGTTACAGTCCGAAAGCTTTAGCAATCGCGCCCCGTAAAAGGTTCCCGATTTTTTAAGATCCCACGGTGGATAGGGATAATATATCGATTCCGCACACTGGCCGGGCTTTACGACAGCCCACTGGCGGTCCTCAGCCGAGGCTGTCACAATTTCCCCGCTGGCTTCTTTGATCGCAACGGCAAAAGAAAAAAGCTCACGATTGAGCTTTTCGTTGGCCTCGACCCCGCCTTGCAGCAAGGAAACATTGAGATTGATGCGTTCAACATTTTCAACCACTCCAACCACATGGCGTGAAAAAATATAGCTGTAGTTACTGACAAGACCAATTGCCAGCAACAACAGAATAGCCATGACGGCCAAAATATTTACATATTTTTTAATTTTTCCCATGTCGCAAAACCGTCCTATCAAGAATTCTTAAGATTAATGAACTGCGCCCATCGCCTTTTTTAACGGTTTTGAAAAAGCCCAAATCGCAAGCCCCGTCGACACACCAAGAACCGTTAGGAATGCGAAAAATTCTGAAGCCGTAAGGATACGTTTTTCATAAAGCAGGCCGATGTAGCCCGAAAGAACATTGCCGACAAAACTAGATGCCAACCACATGCCCATCATCAATGAGACAATTCGCGCCGGCGAAACTTTAGTCACGAGCGAAAGACCAACCGGTGAAAGATAGAGTTCTCCGACCGTTAATAACAAAGTACAAAAGACCGGCCAAAACCAACTTCCCCTTTCGCCGCCCATGACCTGAACACCGACGACCATCACGATAAAGGATAAACCCAGCACGATTGCGCCAATGGCCATCTTGCCAACACTGGTGGGCTCTTTATTCTTCTTTGCCTGCGATATCCAAAACATATCCAATAGCGGAGCCAACATAAAGATGAAAAACGGATTGAATGACTGAAACCAAGTTGCCGGAATTTGAAAGCCAAAAATAATTGGCCATATTGTTTGCTCGGCAGCCCAGGTTTGCATTGTATTCCCTTGCTGTTCGTAAACGGCCCAGAACACAACATTTAAAAGGCAAAGGGCAACCAGGGCCCAGACTTGAGTTTTTTCCGTGGAATTGAGAGGTTCGCGTTGTGTTTTCTTAGCTTCGGCAGCAGTTCCATCTTTCTGAACTGAACTACCAACGGTCTCTTTCGGCAAATACTTCTGTCCTAGCGTATAAACCACCAGCCCCAAACACATCCCGATGCCAGCGGCACCAAAGCCATAGTGCCAGCCAACGGTTGCAGCTAAAGTTCCGCAAACCAAATTGCAGAGGAAAGCCCCCAAGTTAATTCCCATGTAAAAGATTGTAAAGGCCCCATCCCGTCGAGAATCACCGGGCTCATAAAGACGACCCACTTGAGTGGAAATATTTGGTTTGAAGGCTCCGTTTCCGATAATTAAAAACAGCAGTGCCACGAAAAACATATTCTCGGCAGCCATAATAAAATGGCCGATGGCCATTAAAATTCCACCAACAAATACAGTTTTCCGTTGCCCCCAATAGCGGTCGGCAATATATCCGCCAATCAAAGGGGTCAAATAGACCAAACCAGTATACCAACCGTAGATCACCGAAGCATGGGCGCCCACCGGAGTATTTGGATTGGCATCGATCCAG
>CALQIT020000017.1 GCA_943330705.2 Streptomyces griseus | reverse complement strand
TTTTCATACGAATTTGATTAATAAAGATCACCAAAGTGTTCGAACGACTGATTGCTGCTGTCAACTTACGCAAAGCCTGTGACATCAGTCGGGCTTGTAGACCCATGTGACTGTCGCCCATTTCCCCTTCGATTTCAGCCCGTGGAACAAGAGCTGCAACTGAATCCACAACTAGCACGTCAATCGCGCCAGATCGAACTAGGGTTTCTGTGATCTCCAAGGCCTGTTCCCCAGTATCTGGTTGTGAAATCAATAGATCTTCAGGATTCACACCAAGCTTTCGCGCATAACCAATGTCTAAAGCGTGCTCGGCGTCGACAAAGGCAACAACTCCACCTTTTTTCTGAGCCTGTGCGATCGTCGATAAAGCCAGTGTGGTTTTACCAGATGATTCTGGGCCAAATATTTCAACGATACGACCCTTTGGTAAACCACCGATTCCCAAGGCGATATCCAAACTGAGCGAGCCCGTGCTGATGGTCTCGACGTCACGATGTAGCTTCTCATCAGTGCCCAAACGCATGATAGAGCCCTTACCAAATTGTTTTTCGATTGTCGAAATAGCAAGATCTAAGGCTTTTCCTTTTTCGCTACTTCGGTCACTGCTTTTTTCCAGTGGTCTTTCGCCTTGGCCGCGGATTTCACTGTTTACTCCCATGATGATCTCTCCTTCTTCGCGGACTTCCGCGATCGCGTTGTTAATAAAATTAAAAACTATTTCTTTGTTAATTCATTCATTTTTTAACTCATTCATTTCTTTAATTCATTCACCAGAAGCTCCAAAGCAAAATGCGCAGCTTGCGTTTGGACTTCATGTCGACTTCCCGAAAATATCTTTCGATCCGTCTTTTCAAATCCTGGACCGCAAATTCCAAAGCACACGGTCCCTACTGGCTTTTCCTTGGTACCGCCACTCGGACCAGCAACCCCAGTTACTGCCGCCGCACACTGAACCCCAAGAACCCTGGCTGCCCCTTTTGCCATCGCCATGGCAACGGCCTCACTGACAGCACCTTCGGTCTGAAGCAAAGCCTGTGGTACACCGAGGAGATTTGATTTCACTTCGTTGGCATAAGCCACAATCGAGCCGCGAAAGAAATCAGAAACTCCAGGAACCGCAGCCAAATGCGCGGAAAGCAAACCACCAGTGCAACTTTCTGCAAAGCCCACTGAGTATTTCTTCGACCTGAGAGTATCAATCAATTTCGCCAGAACTTGCTCAATTTGCTTTTGCATAAAAATGGTCTGCTCCATCGACGACTTCCTAATCGAAATGATGAAAACCCAATTTTTAGAACTTGTCCAGCATGATATGTAAAATATATGTAAAATAAGTGGAAGTTATGTGTTCGACGCGCTGGGTTTTGACCAAAGTGCAGGCACTTTCAAGTAAAAGTGCAGGCACTTTCAAGTAAAGGTGCAGGCACTTTCAAGTAAAGGTGCAGGCACTTTCAAGTAAAAGTGCAGGCACTTTCAAGTAAAGGTGCAGGCACTTGCCAGTAGAAAAACAGCAACAAAACAAGAATTCCAGATTTTATCAGACTGTGGTAGCTAACCCGCATGAGAAAAAATTTCGTTAAAATAGCTCTGATTTCATTTTTGGCAATATTCGGCGTCTGGCTAGGCAGTACTTTTATAAACTTTAAGAAGGCGGCAAGTCTAGGCACAGTAATGCCACGCTCTTTTTTGCATTTGGAGCGGCCAGTCTGGGCCGATACCAAAGTTCGTGCGGACAGCATAAAGACTGATTTAATCCCAGTGATTGATGTACACACCCATTCGGACTTTTCTAATGAAAAAGAAAGATCTAGCAACATCACCATGAGCGAGGAACAATACCTTCGCGGTCGCAAAGAAGCCAACGTCGTCGCAGCTGTCCACCTCACAGGACAAAATGGAAGCGGATTTCGTGATCTCAGTAAACTTAATGTCATTCGCTGCTACGGGGTCGGAAAAGAATCCATCAATAAACAAAAGCTGGAAAAGGAGCTAAAAGATAAAAACTACAAGTGCTTTAAGATCTACTTGGGCTACGTCCACCTTTTTGCCAATAGCCCACATTACCAACCTATTTATCAGCTCGCGCGCAAACACAAAATTCCAGTGATTTTTCATACAGGGGATATCTATACCGCTAAAGGAAAGCTGAAATACTCAGATCCACTAACGATTGACGAAGTCGCTGTTGACTATCCGGATGTTAAATTTGTAATTGCTCATTTAGGCAATCCCTGGATTCAATCGGCAGCCGAAGTGGCCTATAAAAATCCAAATGTTTATGTCGAGGCCTCAGCCCTACTGATCGGCAAAATAGAGACCTACCCCAAAGAACAAATCGATGAATATATGGTTAAACCAATTCAATGGGCCTTCGGATATATCGAGAACCCTAAGAAATTCCTATTCGGCACTGACTGGCCCCTGGTCGCCATGAAACCCTATCTAGATGCCTACAAGCGGGCCATACCCCGCGAAAACTGGTGCGACGTTTTTTTTCGAAACGCCACTGAGGTTTTTGATTTTCCAGATGAAATCAAAAACCTTGAATGCAAATAATTAAAATTACTGAACGCGGTGGGAATGAGTCAGCGGGACTTTGTTAAATCCGGTGACGAAAAACTCGATGGTCTCTCCAGCAGGTATCGCTTGCGTAAAAGTTAATTTGGCATGACCGTTTTCTGCAGAAATCCCTTTACCGATCCGCACCCCTTTATAAAAGGCGGTTACCGATAATGCTTTTTCTTTCAGATCAAGATCGACATCTTTATCCATGCCACTAAGAATTTGTCCCAAATTAACAGCGGTTGGCGCCTTAGTTCGAACCTGCAAGGTGGCATCACCGAAGATATGCCAGGTTTCAAACGTTTCTTTCGATGCTTCCATTTTTGATTCAAGCACGGCCGTGGTCCCTTGAAAAAATAGGCCGCCGATGGTGCTTAATTTTTCACTGGTCAGAAGTTCAGAAATTCTTTTTTGACCAACGGTGGGCTCAACCCAGGCTTGATTTATTGATGAAGCCAAAATCGCAATGGCACCCTTAGGATCCTGAACGCTGCCTGCCTTCAGCCATTTTTCTGCAAAACTATCTCCTGACCCGTAAGCAAAGTGGCCATTCACACAGGCAACACTAACGATGAATGGCAATTTATTTCCATTGGTAAGGGCTTCAATATCACTATTGCTAAACCCCGAAGAGACCCACTGGTTTTCGCTGCCGTGGCCAATATAGTTAATGTAACCGACACCTCTATTGATGATATCAGCGACATCTCTCACGTTGGCACTTGGATCATAAATCTGTGCTACTTCTTTGTAATGCCATTTGAGCATCAAATCGCGCAGCAAATCAGCGCGCTCGAAATCTTTTAGTCCCGACCAATCACCCTGATCGCTTGCGATACCGATTCCGCGGGAATACCAATCACCATTGACCTCTGGGTTTTGCTCATAGGCAATTAACTTAGCCAGAACCACATCTAGCTCTTTGGTATTTTTTACGCTAATTCGAGAAATAAACAAATCTGGGTAATCGTCGCTGCCGTCGACTTGGGCATAGATCGGATCGGCCTCGGCGCCCTTAGCCCCATCCGTTTTTCCGGGGTGGGTGGCAATAATTTCTGCATCACCAACTAAGATAACGTAGGACAATGCATTTGCGCTGTAATCTTTTTTAATCAGCGCTGCAATGCCTAGGTGGTTGGCAGGACTGATATCTTCTTTATTAACCTGCACAACATCCAAGCCACGCTGAGTTTTCCATTTTACAAAGCCCTGCAAAGCAGAATTCCAGGCCTTTGGTGCAATGATCATAGCCCGCCCTGAATCGCGAATCAATGGTTGGTCCTTGAAGGCCCTTGAACTTCTTAAGTTTTGAAAATTAATAAAGTGATTTTGGTAGAGCTCCTCAAAAGCAGGATTCATTTTTCTTTTGTCAGAAAAAAGCTGTTCGGTCCGAGTGGCATGGCTAATTTCAATGCGAATTTTTCGTGTTACTTGCAATGATTTTTTGGCAAAGTTATAAATGAAAGGGCGCACCTGAATATTTACACCCTGAACATCCCGGAAATTAAATACAGTACCTGCTAACAGTCGCTGGGCTGGAAAACTTGAATCGCTTTCATAAAGTGCAGAAAATGCATAGGGCACGTCTTGTGGATTTATATTCCTGGTGATAACCCCACGACTGGGGACAAGGCGACCCACTTGAACGGTACTTTCCTCAGACGCGACAACCTTAAATGTCGGTTGGGCACCCACTGGCAATAAAACGTCCTGACTGATTTTTGGCAGCTCTGGAAGTCCCTTGTTATCCAGCGAAAGTGCGCCAGGAATCGAGATTCTTTGATAAACTTGGTTATTGATCACAGTTTCATCAATATTGAATCCGAAAATTTCGTACTCAAGGACTGTTTTGCTATTGGTGCTTTCCACCACTTTCGCAGCAATGGGTCTTTCAGTAGCAGAGGATAAAGCCTGCCAAGCTGCAGAACTAGGGATCGTGATAATTACAGAAACAAAAAATAGAATTGATGAAAGCAAATTTTGCAGATTCATTCTTCCCTCCGTGGAAGTTATTTTGATGCTTTACCATCCTATGCTCAGATTATTGCTTGTAGAATCAGCAGTAGAAATTCTATATCTTTGTCCCCACGACCGACGGCTGCCTATTGAAACGATCAATATCTGGCATAAATTTTTCTTTGTATAAAGTCGACGAATGTCCTGGTTATGGTCTAGCTAGAGTTGTAGTTTGCAAATGAATAAGCTATGATTTACGCACCTCATCCACAGGAGACTCAGAATGAAATGCTTTAAATTTTTACTTGCTGTTTCAACCCTAGGTTTATTTTCACAATTTGCAAGCGCTGGCTGGTTGTTTCAACCAAGCATTGGATACAATTCAGGTACCTATGATTGGAAAGCAAAAGAGGCAACACTTGCCACAGGAACCGACAACCAGAAGGGTACAACCACCGGCGCCGGACTGGGCATGCTTATCGGCTATCACTGGGCTATGCCATACATTGGCATTGATCTTGGCTACGCAAGTCTTGCTGACAAGAATGACAGCACTAATGCCGCCGGCACAATTACCAGCTTAACAAATACAGATGCATATATTTATACCGGGCTGAAATTTGGTATGGATTTCAATGCACGATGGGGAGCCTATCTCGGGGCTGGTTCTTTTTCATCGACCTATTCAAGCACATCTGCCGGAGTTGCATATGATGCGAAACTTACCGGTACAGCAATGAAGGTCGGTGGAACCTTTGCCTTCAATCCTAAATTTCGTCTCTATGTTGACTATACAGTGTTGACGCCAGTATCGTCAGCGGTAACATCTCTTTCTGTTACTACAACAACAACACTGGCTGACAACTACAGCAGTCTAGCAATGTCTAGCCTTGGTCTAGGGGTTTCTTACACTTTCTAATTTAAAAAGTAGGCGATTTATTTTTTGGAATTTACTTTTCCATCAAGCTCTTGCCACCGCTGGTATAGCGTCGCAAGAATCGCCTGCTGCTTTTCGACTGTGCTTGTTGCTTCCTGCAACTGAGAATAGTTCGTCGCTAACTTCGGATCTGCCAAAGCCGCTTGCAGTGCTTCTAGCTTGGCCTCTTCAATTGAAATCTGTTTTTCGATACTTTCCCAATCCCGCTGATCCTTAAAGCTTAGCTTTGCTTTAGGGCCACTCGCAGCCTGGCTTGGGATTTTTGTTGAAGCCGGGGCGGTTGATTTTTCAACTGCAGAATCTGCTAAACTTGTGCCAGCTGTGGCGACCGCAGGGGCGCCTGGGCGCTTGGATTTAATATTCTGTCCATGCACCTGGAACCACTGTTCCCATTGATAGGTGTCAGCAAAATCAAGAATTTGACCATCTTGTTCAGTGAAAGCTAAAATTTTATTGGCAACTTGGTCCATAAAATAGCGGTCATGGGTTACCAAAATGATCGCACCTGGAAACTGGGCAAGGGCCTCTTCGAGAATATTCAAGGTCGCCACATCTAAATCGTTGGTGGGCTCATCCAAAATCAACAGAGGATTGCTGGTCAACATCAACCGGGCAATAAGTAGGCGACTTTGCTCGCCACCCGAAAGCTTATGAACGGGCATGTCCATTTGCTCGGAACGAAAAAGAAATCGGTGCAAATAGGATTTTGCGTAAACCGCCTGACCTTGCAAGTGCACGTAATCACCATCAGGACAGACGGCCCGCAGTAGGGTGGTATTGGGATTCAGGCTTTCGCGGTGCTGCTCGAAATACGAATACGAGATCTTATCGGAAAGACTAACTTTGCCTTCATCGGCATTTTCCAATCCCAGTAAAATGCGAATCAAGGTCGATTTTCCGCAGCCGTTGCGCCCGATCAAACCAACACGGGCTTTGGCGCCCAGAATAAATGAAAAATTCTTTAGCAAAACATGTTCGCCATATTTTTTTGAAATCTTTTCGACTTCTACGACCTTTTTCGGTGTCCGTCCAACATCACCAAAATCAATTCCGACCTTGCGATCCTGATTGCGCCTGGAAAGATCATCTACCTTTTCAGCCAATTCGCCAGCCCGATCAATCCGCGCTGTTTGCTTTTTCAATCTTGCCTGCGGGCCCCGTCGAAGCCACTCGGTTTCCCGGCGCAGCTTATTGCTTTCGACTTCCTCTTGTTGCTTCAAGGTACTTATCACCGAGGCCTTGAACTCTAAAAAGTCCGCATATACCCCGTGAAACTTTATCAAGCCGTCGGGATTACGTTGATCCAAATCAAAAATATGATCACAAGTGCGCTGCAGAAATAACCGATCATGGGTTACCATTATGACAGCCATGTCCGTTTGGCTTTGCAAAAAATTTTCCAACCAAAGAATACTATGAATATCTAAATGATTGGTGGGCTCATCCAGCAGTAGCAAATTTGGCTTTTTAATAAGTTCTCGCGCCAACGCCACGCGCTTTCGCCATCCCCCAGAAAGGGAAGAGACCATCTGATCGGCCCCAGCTGCATTTTGATCGAGTTCTAACTTGGAAATAAGCTCGTAAGCAAAATTCATGTTATCCCACTCGGTGGGATCCTCAGAGGCGCCAAGAATTGTTTCAAAAACAGTTTCATCTTTCGCAAAAGACGGACTTTGATGCAAATATCCCAAACGTAAATTTCGTGCCGAACTTAAAGTGCCCTCGTCGACAGTTTGTAGCTTGGCCAAAAGTTGCAATAAGGTTGATTTGCCGGCTCCGTTGGGGCCGATCAAGCCAATACGCTGATTGCTTTCAACGGCAAAAGTAATTTTATTAAAAATTGTCCGCGAACCAAATGACTTTGTGATCTCGGAAGCCGAAAGAAGTACCGCCATATTTTAAAATCCAAAACTTGAAGAGATCGCTGTTACGCCCAGCCAATCAGTTTTATTGTAAATCACTTGTAATAAAATATTTCCAACTAATCCTGCCGCAACATCGTCAATCACTACACCCACGCCACCCTTGACGTTTTTATCCAAGTAACTGATGGGAAATGGCTTAACAATATCTAGAAAGCGAAAAATGACAAAGCCAAAGGCCAAGGTCTGCCACGTTAACGGCAGCCAAGTCACAGTGATCAAAAATCCGATTACTTCATCAATCACGATTTCAGAATGATCATGTCCTGCTTTGTCCTGCTGGTAAACAGTGGCCGCTAAAATTGATATTGGCAGCAGCAAAACGCAAACGCCCATGTGCACAAATGGACCCAAATACATAGTCATTGCCGCGATCGGAATTGTCGCCAAAGTACCCATCGTGCCAGGAGCATAGGGGGAAAACCCAATGCCAAAGAAAGTAGCTAGATTTTTAAGAAAAAGTCGTACGGACATAAGTTTGGCCAATCTATTGCCTATTCACTGCCAGGGCAAGGGCTAGTTGCCAAGGCCTATCGCTAAGGCCGACAGCCAGTGGCGCAGGCCTGAGCGCCTAAAAGCTAAAGTAATGAACCCAGCGAACTCCAGCCTCGATCCAGGTTTCAATATCTGGACGAGGTCGCTCTGACTCTAGCGCCAAATGAAGGCGAAGCTCATTTTGTAGGCCAAAATCCATCACTTCGCTCCATTGCAACTTCAGATTGTGGTCACTAAAATATTCAGCCGATAAAAGGCCACGCAGATGGCGTTGCTGACGAAAGATAATCTGACTCGTAACCCCGACTCCTGACAGATACCGCTCACTCAAAGATTTTCTGATAAAAGGACTTAAAAATAGATGCAAAGAAACCTTTTCCTGCCAATAGTCAAAGCGATACCCAAGCTGAGTAATCAGATAGGGGCGATGCCCGCTCAACAGCCAAGGGTCTACCTTTGAGCCCAAATCAACTCCCCAGGAAATCGGCTGCTCAAAAGCCGTGCATGGCTTGGTCGAGACAAGCTTTATCGCCTTAAACTCGCCCACTGAGATCGCTGAATTTTCTGTCGATTGCAAAGTCAGACTTAATAGTTCCAAATGCGAACCCCGAGAGGCACCCGAGTCTTCGGAAAGTAAATCATGGAATGCGGGTTGAAACTTAAAATGCAATTGATTTTTGGTTTGCCCTGATTCTTGCAGAAAGCCTAATGATACTTGACTCGAGTCATGGCTTTGATCCGGAGACCTTTCCGATCGCAGCACGGGCTGCTGAGGGCGACCGGATCGATGAGACCTCTCTGTGCTCAGCTGAAACGACTGAGCTCGTGATAACTCTTGATTTCCCGCTGACAGCAATCCTAAGTAGGCCAATCCCGCATCTAGACTTTGTGTATCCAGATCCTGAGGTGCTAAGTCTTTTGCTAGGTCTTTGGCTAAAACTTTTTTAATATTTTCTTTCTGTGAAGAAGTAAGATCAGCCTCAAGAGTTCGCCACTGGGTTTCTTGCGACGGCCGGTAGCTAATGTTGGTGACTAAGCCTTGTCGGGCCAATCGCTTGATCGTATCCAAGGGGATGACAAAGGCTTCTTCGTCCTCGATTAAATGCAATCCTGGCCGGCCGATTTCAAGCAACGAAAGCAGCGCAAACGAGCAATTGTCATCCAAAAAGTAATAGTCAAAATACGAGGTCTCTAATTCCAAAAGATGAAAAAGCATTCGCTGGGTCTCTTGGGGATCAAAATTTAAGTCGTACTGCCAAAGATCGCGACCCTCGAGATGGGTATAGTCTTTGATCAATTGATGGTAGGGTAGCATCCCGAAACTTCCAGGATAATAGCCGCTTAAACCATACAAAGCATAAAGTGCCCCACTGGTATCTGGGACTCGCGCTGCAAAATTAATTCCGTAGTCAAGAAGCTCTAGGTTGGCTTGGTGCTGCGAACTTCCCAGCTTTAAGAAAGTGTGACCAAAGCCAGAAGCAGCGCTGTTTAAAAATGCCGAGGCAAACACGATTGTTATCCGGTTCGAATCCAAGCGCCGCAGCCAAGAATCAGAAAGATGACATGGGACAAGTTGTTCTTTTTTGATTCCCAAGCGTCTGATGAAAAAATCCCGGCGGGCCAAATACTGACACTGAGTTTTCTGACGAATTTCTGCTGTGTCGCTAAACATCTGACGGAAGCTAGCAATATATTCTTTTTCGGGCGCTATGGCACCGTCTTGATCCAAGAAAAAATTGTTCCCTCTGACCCGGGATCGACCTTTAGATTTTTGGTAATGTAAGAGCTTATACCATTCTAACTTTGTTGGTTCTGACAAAGCTTGAAAGGACGGGACTTCGAGGTCTGCAGCGAATATTTTAGCACCTGAAAAAACAATTGCAGCAAAGGCAAAAGAAAAAAATACGAGTGCAGTCCGTTTTTGACTGCACTTTTTGCATGACCTTGGCCTATCGACTGGCAACAGTGCAAATACCTTGGCGGGCCATTTCACCCCTCAAGTTAGCAATTACAGCATTGGGGCTAACTTCCGGGCCTGTGACTATTGAGGAAAAAGATTTCTGTGTCATTTTTGCAAAGGCAGCCATCATTTCCGGAGATGCGCATCCAGATAATTGCGCTAGAACTTTCAATTTTTCGCCGTCCCCTTGTGCCATTTCTCGATTTAGATCTTGCTGATTCACTTCAACAAAATATTCCATTTGTTTATCGTTCATTACGATCCCGCTGGCACTGCAATTGGAGGTTCCAGAGGTTATACCAAACGGCTGACTAAGAAAGCTGGCATTGGTTGTTATCGCAAATAACTGCAACAGCTTTGAATTTCGTTGAATGATCAAGCTACCTAACCCACAGCCAGCATCACCGGCGATTGCTGCTCCACTGAAAGCTAAAACTAATAACGTTAGTAAAATTCTTTTCATCTGTTGTCTCCTGTTGTTTGATTTCTATTGTTTGATTTCTATTGTTTGATTTTAGATTGCTGCGTTTATTCTAGACCTGCCTTCAAGACTGATGCAATCTCGACTAACTCTTTGCATCAAATAGTTTTTGGGTCTCTTTTGCGGGCTCTTTGTCTATAACCAACAAAAGGTCAGTGATCGATGTTTGTTCGCGAATTTGATTTGTCCATCCGAGGAAGGTTTAGTTATGAAAAGTTTTGAAGTTAGACAGCGCTACATCGAATACTTCAAGCGACATGGGCATACGCATGTCGCAAGCTCTTCTCTAATACCTGAAAATGATCCAACTTTACTTTTTGCCAATGCCGGAATGAACCAATTTAAAAATCTTTTCTTGGGCCTTGAGCATAAAAACTATGTGCGCGCAGTAAGCTCGCAAAAGTGTGTCCGCGCTGGCGGAAAACACAACGATCTGGAAAATGTAGGCTTCACGGCACGCCACCATACATTTTTTGAAATGTTGGGCAATTTTTCTTTCGGCGATTACTTTAAAAAAGATGCGATTCATTTTGCGTGGGAACTACTGACAAAGGAATTCGCAATTCCGAAAGATAAGCTTTATGTCACTGTTTTTCAATCTGACGATGAGGCCGCCGACATCTGGCACAAGCAAGAAGGAATTCCCCGCGACCGTATTTTTCGACTGGGCGAAAAGGATAACTTTTGGCGGATGGGCGACACCGGCCCCTGCGGACCCTGCACCGAGATTTTTTACGATCACGGACCTCGCGCAGGCCATGAATCCGACCCATTCAAGGGCATCGTCGCCGGAGAAGACCGCTTTGTAGAAATTTGGAATCTAGTTTTTATGCAATTCTATGAAAAAGCTCCAGGCGACATGAGTCCACTGCCAAAACCATCTGTCGATACGGGCTCTGGACTTGAGCGAGTCACAGCGGCCATGCAAGGTAAATTGAACAATTACGACACCGATCTTTTTTGGCCAATGATCACACGCGCCGCTGAAATATCTAAAAAGACCCATCTCATTGAGCACATCGAAATACTTAACAAAGACGGAGTCCACGCCAAGATTTCGGCTGAGATAAAGGCCCAAGTGGCCTCGCTTCGGGTGATTGCTGACCACACACGCTCAGCCGCATTTTTAATTGCTGATGGGGCATTGCCTGCAAACGACGGACGCGGCTATGTGTTACGTCGAATTCTACGTCGAGCGATTCGCTTTGCGCAGAAGCTTTCTGGTGGCGACTCTTTTTTACCTCAAATTGCTGAAGTTCTGATTCAAGAAATGAGTTCTGCCTACCCAGAGTTAAAGCAACGACAAGACATTGTTTTGACAACCCTAAAGGATGAGCAAGATCGATTTATGACAACTTTAGGAACCGGCACCCAGATATTAAATGACGAGCTGAAAAAGTTGAAATCTGCCAATAAGTCCTCAGTGCCTGGTGAAATTGCATTCAAACTTTATGATACATATGGTTTTCCAGCAGACCTGACGCGATTAATGGCCGAAGAACAAGGATTCACTGTCGATGAGAATATTTTTGACCAGCAAATGGAACAGGCCCGGGAAAAAGCCAAGGCCAGTTGGAAAGGCAAGGGAATCAGCACCAACGAAGGCCATTTAATTGCGCTGGCACAGACCGCACAGGATGCGAATAAAGCAACCAAATTCACAGGCTATGACGGCACTAGCGGCAGCGGAAAAGCTATCTTTTTATCTAATGGCGAGCAAATCGTTTCACAATTAAAGACCGGGCAGCATGGACTTATTGTTCTAGATAAAACCCCCTTCTATGCCGAGGGCGGTGGCCAAGTCGGTGATCACGGTTTTATTTCTGGTGAAAATTTTCTAGCAAAAGTTGAAGGCTGTACAAAAACCAATGAAATTCATATTCACCATGTCAGCATAGAAAAGGGTGAACTAAAAACCGATGAGCTCGTGCAAACCCAGGTCGAGCAAAACTCAAGAAGAAATACTGCCAGCAATCATTCGGCGGCTCACCTTCTGCATTCAGCACTAAGAGAAGTATTGGGATCACATGTAACTCAGGCTGGGCAGATGGTGGATGGCTTTCGCATTCGCTTTGATTTTATCCACGGGAAACCAGTTTCAACTGATGAAATTGTAAAAATGGAAGCGCTCGTTAATGAGCAAATTGCCAAAGCAGTAAAGGTTGAAAGCACTGTGATGAACAATAAGGATGCCTTAGCTTCAGGGGCCATGGCCCTTTTTGGCGAAAAATATGGCGATGAAGTTCGCGTATTAAAAATCGGAACATTTTCAACTGAGCTGTGCGGTGGCACCCATGTTGGAAATACCTCGCAGCTTCGACTTTTTAAAATTGTCTCTGAAAGTGGCGTCAGTTCAGGAGTTCGGCGCATCGAGGCCATTACCGGCGACATCGCTTGCCACTATGCCTTTAAGAATATCTCTGAAAATCAGAAAGCCCGAAGCAGCGCTGGCTTAAATGAATCCTGGACCGGGTATTTGGAGACACAAAAGGAACTACCGTCTTGGATCGAAGATAAAAAATATGAAATTAAAGAACTGCAAAAAGAAATCAAGAAATTCCAAGGGTCACAGATTAATATTGAGGACTTTATTAGTAAGGCAAAATCCTTTGCCAGCAAATCTGGATCGGCACGCTTGGTTTTGGCAGATCTTGGCTTGGAAGATCGTGATGTATTGGCACAAATTACCGATCAGCTAAAAAATAAGCTGCAAAAAGGGGTGGTTATTGTGGTTGGCCAAGGCGACCCAACCCATCCCATCGTCGTTGCAGTTAGCAAAGAGCTAAATCCAGAAATTTCTGCAGGATCTCTATTGAAAGAGATGGCTTTAGTCATGGGCGGTAAAGGTGGCGGAAGGCCAGATTTTGCACAAGGAGCCGCACCAGACCGAACAAAAATATCTGAGGCCTTTAAAAAAATTGAACAACTTCTGGGGATTTAATTCTGGATCAGTAGGTTATGGACAAGAATGTGATTTAATAGTTGCAACGACTGACGACACAAACTTTTTTAAAAGTTGACCTTTTTCACCACAAAGATCAATCGGCAGTTCACAGCCGTTGGTTTTTTCACCCAGTTTTATTTCCTCGGAACCATTGGTCAACGAGGCATACGGATAGCGATAAACCATGCTGCATGCTTGGTCTTGCATGCTAGTTCCATTGTTTTTTGGATTACATATTTCTGCGTTTTCCATGATTTCAGCAAGGGTTGTTTTTTCTGTTTCACTCAAACAAAACTGATCACCGCGGACGTATCCGTACTCTTCAAAGGCAGTCATTCTGCCGGTTTTCAGATCTAAATCTAAAAATTGACCGTTATCATAGTCCCAAAGGGTCATCGATTTATAGTCACTTGCAGGAACCTTATTGAAGGTGATTGGTGTTTCGCCAGGGTCGGCTACCCCATTGTCCTGAGGGGATTTTGCACAATTTTGAAATGAAAGTATCAATCCCAAAAAAGAAAAGATAACCAATCCTTTTCTCATTATATATCCCCCTAATGCCTTATCGGTTTACTGGGGCTAAAGTTGAGGCACTAAATTTGAGCGAAGTGATCCAATCCCAAATTGAGAATCGGCGGCCCCGTAGCCGACGTATCAGTTCCCCATTAAAACTCAGGCTACGCCTTTATAAGCTATAAGGCCGTACCAGTGAAATTTTTGCCTGTTAAAATCATGACATTGGTTCGTAGGGTTCGCTCAGACTATAGTGAGCGAATGAAAAAAATTATGCTGCAAAGTCATTTTCGGCTGCTTTTTCCCTTGCTGACGACCGCTGTTTTTACATTTTCTTCAGCATTTGCCGCTGATGATATTGGCGAACAACCCATTTCGCCACAAACTAAATTTATCGTCAATGAACCCGCAGGCCCCTGGGTTTCGCTTGCGCCATTTCGTTCACCGATTGAGGTTGCCGCAGATCTTTTAACCGGGGCCATCAAGGCGATAACATTGCCACTTCTGAAATGGGATCGGATTATCGTAAAAACTGGTCCGGAAAAAAAATATGACAGAATTCCACAATTTGGAAAATGGGAACAAGATCCCGATACTGGCAAGTGCTACAATACGCGAACTCGGACGCTGATTCGTGACAGCAAAGTTCCTGTAACTTTCGATACAAAAAATAACTGTTTGGTCAGTGCTGGGCAATGGAATGATCCATATACCGGTCAGACCTACACAAAAGCTTTGGAAATTCAAATTGACCATTTTGTTCCGCTAAAAAACGCCTTTGATTCCGGAGCCTGGAGATGGTCAAAACAGCTGCGATGCCTTTACGCCAATTATATGAAAAATAGTTTTCATTTGGTTTCGGCTTCAGGCCACGAGAACACTGTCAAAAGCGATCAAGGCCCAGAGGGCTATATGCCTCCAAACCAAGCTTTTAGCTGTACCTACCTGCAGCGCTGGTTGATGGTCAAACTCATTTGGCATATGGAAATGAACGAAAATGAAGTCCTAGCAATTACCAATTTGGGAAAGAAATTCGGATGCAAGGAATCTGACTTCAATATTTCGTCTTCAGATCTGCTGAAACAAAGAATTGCAATTCAGAAACCTTACCGAATGTGCCAATAGGGGTCCGACTTTTAAGGTTTTACTGGTAAGGCTTAGCTGGCCTTTTTTATCACTTTCGCAGGAGCTCGCGTTTCAATTCTGGCGGCTTCTGAGCAAAGATCCATGATCTTTTGCCCAACCGCCTCTAAGGGCAAAACAAATTCGGCGCCCCCTCTTTCGATGGCCTCTCGGGGCATACCGAAAACAACACAAGACTCTTTGTTCTGCGCAATCGTGCGCATTCCACTGTCGCGAAGTCGCTTCATCATCTGTGCTCCGTCAGCGCCCATTCCTGTCAAAAGAACGGCGACGCCTTTTTTTATATGGCAATCCGCTGCAGATTTAAAGAGGTAATCCACCGATGGCTTATGGCGATTCATTGCTGGATCGTCTGTGACAGTGACGATTATTTTGTCTTTTAAAAGACGTATTCCCATTTGCGTCCCGCCTGGAGCAATGAGAACTCTGTTGGGCAGAACCTCATCACCGTGTTTTGCTTCTTTGATTTCAAATGGGCAAAATTCATTTAACCTGGCTGCAAAGGCAGCAGAAAAGACCGGCGGAATGTGCTGAACAATTAAAATTGGAGGAATTTTTGAGGGTAAAGATTGTAAAACTTCGCGCAAAGCTTCAGTGCCCCCAGTCGAGGCTCCCATAAAAATAATAGACTTACTGTCAACGACGCGATTCGAAAAAACTTTGCGTACGGTCGTGCGTTTGCGAATTTGTGCATTGGCCGCAATCTTAACACGATCCCGAATTTGCTGAGCAACTTCGCCCAAGTCGCTCATTTGCGGTTTCTGAATATAATCGACAGCGCCACTTTCAAGGGCATTCAAAACCTGGGTGCCTTCTTCCTTGCTTATAGAACTAATCATCACTGTCGGAATGTGGTACTTCGGATGCAAACGTTTCAGTAGGGTTACGCCGTCCATTTCGGGCATATGAATGTCTAAGGTAATTACATCTGGTTGAAACTTCAGAATGAGTCTTTCGACATCCGATGGCGTTTCTGCAAGTGCGACAACCTCCAATTCGGGATCATCGGAAATAATTTTTTTCAATAATTGGCGAATGGTATGCGAGTCATCGACGATTAATACCTTCTTTTTATCTTTTCCCGTTTTCTTCACATTTGCGCTTCTGTTCGTACCGGCAGAGTTACGATTTGAATCAGGCACGGAAAGAGCAAGTGCCAAGACGCTCTTTAGCTTGGACCTGATTTCATTGCTTGCTTGCGCCAGATTATCAAGACTTGGCTTTTCAATATAGTCGGCGGCACCGGCTGCCAATGCCTTTTGTCCAATGGCCGGGTCGTCTCTGTTGATGGCAGAAAGAATGACAACAGGGGGCCGCGGCATTCCGGTGGTCGCATTTAAAAAACCGACGCCATCCAGCTCGGGCATGTGAAGGTCAAGGGTGATAATGTCGTACTTTTCTGTCTTTACCTTTTCTAAAGCTTCCTGACCATTGTAAGCAGTGGCTTTTATTATAAATCCATTTTCTTTGGTTAAAATTTTTGCAAGAAGTGCATGAATTGATTTCGAGTCATCCACACAAAGAACTTCAATGGGCTTTTGCACAGCAGGAGCAGCTTGTCTTGCCACAAATTTTTCTTGCCTGGCCTGTTTTACCAATGGATGCTGATAGACTGACGGGCCGCAGCTATCAACCTTAAGTCCCATTCCATTCAAAGATTCAGATACGCCAAGAACTAAAAACCCCTCTGGGGAAAGATGCTGAATAAACTTCTGCGAACAAAATTTGATTTGTTCCTGATTAAAATAAATAAAAACATTCCGACATAAAATGAGATCAAATTGTTTGTTCTTCAAAAAATTTTCTGGCTTTAGTAAATTAGCAACTTCAAATTGGCATTTTGCCTTCAGATACTCTTTCACTTTTGAAAATTCTTTAACCGCGCCAGTACCCCTTGACCAATTGTCAGCTATATACATGGCCGGTGACTGCTTAAGCTCTTCCGCTCGGTACACCCCATTTTTAGCGTATTTAATTGAATCTGGATCAACATCAGTGCCAAATATTTCAAAATTTACGTCAGGGGCCATTTGCTTGATATGAAAATTGAAAAACATCGCTAAAGAATAAACTTCTTGCCCACGACTAGCCGCAGCCGACCAAATGCGAATTTTCTTGTCCGGCCGCAGTCGGGCCGCTTCGATAAGACGGTCTAAGCTTTTATTTAGCAGATATTCAAAATGCGAAAATTCACGAAAAAAATATGTATGATGAGTCGTCATTAATGACAACAGGCTCTGACTTTCACTTTGCCTGTGTCCTTTTAGGTAATCTAAGTATTCAGTAAAGTTTGAAATTCCAAGCCTGACCATACGCGAGCGAAGTCGATTTTCAACCATCGACGCCTGGCGAGTGCCCAATTGAATTCCAGCCATAAAAGAGACGACGCTAGAGACCTCTTTCACAACGAAATCCACAATTTCTTTGGTATCTTCTTGCGCCTGTTTCATCTTATTCCCATTGCAATTGCTGATTGAATTGTAACCTAACTATCAAATCCTGGATCATTAGACGAAGGAACGGAATCAGACCCGGACGCCTTCTGCAAAGAAGCGGAGCTGAATGATTCATTAAATCTTTCTTCCGAATTCCCTTTGGCAAATTTCTTTTGCGCATTGCGATTCCGATCGATTGCAACAACTTTTCCGTTGTCACTACTATTTTTTTCGACGACAGCGATTGGTTGATGATTACCGCTGCCGCTAATAATATTAGCCAGACCTCGAACAAGGGATTTTAACTGCGTTGATTGAAGTCGAAGGGCATCGGCAGATAGCGAGGAGGCCTGGGCGACACTAGAGTTTTGCTGAGTTACTTCTTCCATCTGTCCTACTGCTTTTGAAATTTCACGAATGCCTGTACTTTGCTCTTGCGAAGCCACGGAGATTTCAGACACCAGTGCGTCAACACCAGAAACCTGTACTAGAATTTCTTCCAGAGCTTCATTGCAGTCTTTTGCCGTTTCCGTTCCAATTTCAACTTTTTTACGAGAATCAAACATCAGCCGATCGACTCGAGTTTTAGTTTCCCCGATGATGCTCTCAACTTGACTTACCGACTGGGATAACATTTCAGTAATTTCTTTAGCCGCATTTCCACTCATCTGCGCTAAGTTGCCAACCTCTTCGGCGACAACGGCAAAGCCCTTTCCGTATTCCCCTGCTCGGGCGGCTTCAACAGATGCATTGAAGGAAAGTAGCTTTGTTTGGAAAACAATTTCGTTTATTACCTTCGTCTTGGTACCAATATCATTGATCAGTTTTGTTATTTCCATCAATTGCGAATTTGTCTGCTGCATTTGGTGCGATATTTCATCATTTTGTGCGTTAATGTCATTCACAGCGACCATCATATTTTCGACAGTTTGACGACCTTTGGTTGCCGTATCACGACTGCTTGCAGACATTTGTTTGGATTTTTCTGCAGCATCGGCATTCTTTTCAACCATCGCGCTAATCTCATCGACAGCCGCAACCGTCTCTTGCAAGGCCGCCGCTTGCTCACTTGCCGATTCAGATAATTGCGCTGATTGCTCGGCGATTTTTAATGAGGCATCTGCCACTTCGGCTGAATTGTGAGTTAATGTGCCAATAATTAGAGTGACCGATTTCGATATTGAAAATCCAAACCAGACTGCGCCCACAAGGCCCATTAGAGCAAATAGGCTTGTTAAGATGTAAAAATCGCTTAGCCCGTCGGACTTGACAGCAAAAGCATGGTTGGCATCAAAATGCACAGCTACCGTCCAACCGATGCTGTTTATAAATTTTTCGCCATCGATATAAGCGTAGCCAATCAGATCATCACTATCTTCACCAGCCATTAGCGATCGAACTGCGCCGTTTTGATGCTTTTCCATCTTCCCGCCCGCAGGAATATGGTCCTTAAAGAAATTGGTCTTAAAAATTGTGTTATCAGCCTTTTTATCAAATTCAATTTTATCGCTATGGCTTTTTGGTGCCAAATTCGAAATTGCAATGCCATCCTTATTTATTAGAGTTACTTCTGCGTCGGGAAAACCATTTTTTTTCATTTCTGCGAAGCTAGAAGCTAATTCAGCTTCAAACCATTTGTTGCTTGCGCGATTTGTGATAACACCAACGACCTGTCCCGTTTCATCAGTGATTGCAGATGTAAAACTAGTCCCCGTGCGTTTCTCACTAGATGCAAATTCATAGATCGGATCAAAATGCACGTCCTCGAAGTAGGCTCCGTCAAAGCCTTTGCTTTTGTCAGATGTCCATTTACCTTCAATCGCGGCAGCAAACCAAGGTGCTGACTTAAAGTTTATGGTTTTTAAATTTTCAATGTTTAATGCCTTGTCAGCGGTATCCTTTGTATTTGAAGCGATGAAGTTACCATTTTTATCAACAACTAGAATGACATCGTAAATACCATAAAGCTTTACATAGGCATCCAGATAGTTCGGTAATTTTTTTCCGTCTAACTGTTTGGCCAACGGGTTTAAGGCAAAAGCTTGAATGTCCCCGTAGCGCTCAAAAAATTGGGCAGAAATTTTGGCGCTCAGATTTGCCGCCCGATTTTCTTGCTGCCTATAGAAAATCTGATCGAAAGAAGAGCCAATCTTTTTTAAAGACAAGAATCCACCCGCGGCCATGAGTGCGCATAAAAATAAGGACATTGTAATAATTTTTGCTTTCAGTGAAAAACTCATTAACTTTTTCATACCCATTCCCCTTTATGCTGCTTTTTGTGAATTCTTACTTAGGACAGACTTATCTTCGACTGATAGCGCGCGAACAATATCGAGCATAACAATCAACTTGTTCTCGCTGCGAAATACGCCGGTAATATACTCGTGTATTTTAGAATTATCGATCACAGGTTTTTCTGATACTTCTTCTTTGGTTAGTAATTGAACTGAATTGACCTGGTCGACAACAGCACCCAGCTGATGATTCCCAAGATCCAGAATGATGACCGAAGTCTCTTCGGTTTTCGTACTCGCAATTCCTAGTTTTAGTCGCAGGTCCATAACGGAAATTACTTGCCCCCGCAGGTTCATAATACCTAAAAAATGAGCGGGTGATTGGGGCACAGGAGTGATCTCTGGAAATCCAATGACTTCCTTGATCGACAGCAGCGGAATTGCAAACTCCTCTTTACCCAGGTTGAAACATAGGTATCTTAAACTTTCCGTCATGCCGCATTCCCTCCCGCCACTGAAGCAACCGCTTGAACGATTGGTCCTAAATTTGTGATTTTTCGTTTTAGTAAATCTAAAGGCTCTAGAATCAAAGCCGGACGGCCATCGCCTAAAATCGTCGAACCACTGACCCCGCGAAATGCTTGTAGTTCTGGCCCCAGTTGCTTCACTACGACTTGGTATTGTCCAATTATGTCATCAACTAGAATCGCAAAAGGCATAGCCCCAATGCGAACGACCAGCGCAATCATCTCCGTGGTTTGTAAAGTCGAACGTTTGCCGAAGAAATCGCCCAAGCGGTAGACTGGCAAATTCTCTCCACGAAGCATCAAAAGTTCCCCAAGACCTGTTGCTTGCTGGACCATTTTGCTTGCCGGACGAAGGGTTTCGTGCACGTGATTCAGTGGAATAATGTATCTTTCGCCTGCAAAAGTTAGGGCCATCCCGTCAATAATTGCCAACGTCAAAGGCAGTATTATTTTAAAAGTCGTTCCGCTACCAAGTTTTGATTCAATCTGGATTTCTCCGGACAGTTCATTGATATTGGTACGGACAACGTCCATGCCAACACCGCGGCCCGAGATATCAGTCACTTGTTCTTTGGTCGAAAATCCCGGTGCAAAGATCAGGGCATAGGCCTCTTTATCTGTAAGAACAGAGTTTGGCTTAATCAATCCCTTTGCAACGGCAATCTTTTTTAGCTTTTCAGGATCTAAACCCCCGCCGTCATCCTTAACCTCGATTACCAATTTGCCGGACTGTTGAATCGCACTGAGAAAAACCGTTCCTTTTGCGGGTTTGCCGTTTGCAATTCGGGTATTTGCAGCTTCAATTCCATGATCCACAGAGTTCCTCATTAAATGCACAAGTGGGTCATTAATTTTTTCTAAAACCGTTTTATCCAACTCTGTTTCTTCGCCAGTCAATACCAACAAAACTTCTTTATTAACGACTTGGGCCGTGTCGCGCACGATTCTCTGCATCTTTTGAAAAGTTGGTTTGATCGGAACCATGCGCAGACTCATGGAAATGTCTTGGATATTCTTACTGACCTTTCCAAGTTGATGAACAGTCTTCTTCAACAATAGGGAATTTGTACTTAGTACCTGTTCGCGCATTACACTTTGCAGGATCACCATCTCACCAATATAGTTCAGTAGACCCTCTAGTTTTGAGACCGAAATCCTTAAAGTTTCTTCAGGTTGGTTGGCCTTCACAGTTGCCACGGCCTGACTGGTTGCAGGATCCGGAGCTTGAATTAGCGCCTCAGAAGCTTGCGACACAACATCAGAATCTTGAATTAGCGCCTCAGAAGCTTGCGACACAACATCAGAATCTGTTGATTCCTGATTTTGTTCGATTGATTCTTTGAGTTGGCGCTCGAGTTCCGCCAGCAATTCTTCATTGGGTTCGATTTCATTTTCCGAAAAATGAGGCGCGCTTTCAGCCTCTGCGCCCATACTTATCTTGCTCATTGCTTCAAGCAACGCACTTGAATCAGAAGTTGCATTAAAATCAAGCTTTAATGCAACCACCATCTTAATAACATGGTCATTACATTTTAACAGTAGACTGACAACAGAAGGGGATACCTTCAGTTCACCATTTTTAATTTTAAGAATAAAAGTTTCAAATTCGTGAGTAAAAGCCCCCATGCCGTTAAAACCAACGGCCTTTGAACTTCCTTTTAGGTTGTGGGCTAAGCGAAATATCTTATTTATATTTTCTAAATTTTCAGGATCACCTTCAAGCGCAAGAAAGCAATGCTCAGTATCCGCTAACGACTGCGCTGCTTCTTCTAAAAAACCCTGCTTTAGCTCAACTTCAAAATCATTCATATATCAACTCACCTGCTGATCTTCTTGTCGGCGTCTTTTCATTTTTCACAACTGGACCAAAGTCGAATGGTTTGAAAAATTTTGATAAAGTCTGGATGTGATTCACATTTCTAACTAGTGTAGTGGTTATGGCTCAGGTGCACCTTTGTTCTATCAGCTCGGAAGATCGTCTTGAATCGAGACTCAAACCAATCGCAAGCCTACTCAAATGCGACCATCTCCATTTTTCTAATATTGAAGATTTTGCTGATAGAATTTCTGAGGATCAAGTCACGACGATAGTTCTGTCTGCTGTTCAGTTCGAAAATCAGGCTGAAATAGCCGGGGCTGTTCAAGTTCTAAAGCAATTTCAACCTGATTCAACCATCGTTGTAATTGTTAACAACCGGATTAGTTCCGAAACTGCCATTTTTGCTAAAAAGTCAGGGGCTTCGCTGATTCTATCAGAACCAGTTGTTTTTGAGACCAGCACAATCGAGTACCTTTGCTCGCAAACCATTCGAAGCTTTTTGATTCCAATTAAAGCCTCACAATTTTTGGCAGATACAGATTGTCCATTTTCTGTCTATGCTTTGATGCCTCTCAATCAAAAGCTGCTTGCCGTTGTGCAAAAAGGTGCTCGTATTTCAGAAGCCAAACTTCAGAAATTGAAAGCTACCAATGAACTTTATTTAAAACGGGATGACCTGTCTGCATTTTCAAAGTATCTCGAGCTTCACTCAGATCGCTCGGCGCAAGGACTTGATGGGCGTTGCAGAATTCAATTTTTGGACCTTGCAAGGTCCCACTACAACTTAGTTTGTCTTTTGGTTGACGAAAGTGAGGCCTCTTCATTTGTCAAAGGCCGCGAACTTCTTGAGGAATCAAAATCACTTTCCAAAAAATTGATGGCAAACTTGGCTTGCGTCCAAGATCCTTGGAAAATCGTCGATAACAATAGTCAGTCGGCAGTGCTTCTTACAGAACGATCCACTTCAATAGCCGCCATGGCTGGCTTGATGGCTCTTGCCTTGTCCAAAGTATCAGAAGACTTGGTAACTACCGCTGCCTTGCTTTCGGATATCGGTTTGCTATTAACCCCACCAAGTGCGCTGGATAAACTTCGAAGCGGGCAACTAGAATTGTTTAGCGAAAGTGAGCTTGCGATATATCACAACCATCCTCTGGCTAGTATCAATTTTTGCTTGAGCCGAAAGCTTCCGTTAGAAGACGTCTTGAAAAATATTATTGCCACAACCCATGAGCAGATTAATGCGAAAGGCTTTCCAAGAAAGCTGGTTGCTGGCAGAATACCGATTGAAGCCCAATTGATTCAATTTGCCCAAATATTAGATTTGGCTGCGCAGGTCCAGATGGGCGAAAGCCCCAAGCCGATGCAACAAATTCGAAATGAAATCTGCCGCGCGCAAATTTTGGACCGGCAAAAATTCGATGTTGCACTTTTGCAGCAAATTCAAAAGCTAGAGACTGAAAATTAAAGAAAATTGAGGCTCTTTTTTATCGACACAAAACTTAACTTCCAAAGACCCTCGACCTTTTAGAATTGAGTTCAGGTCGGTCGTTGAGACAGGTCGGCCTGAGCTAAACAAATGTCCTTTATCTACCAATTGCGCCTTGGCTAGGCCGTAGATGATATTTGTCAGTTCCGAGACACAATCAAGGACGTCTTCATTGACCTGCGTCTTTTTTTCGTCAAGCATTTTATTGTAAACAGAAATTGAAAAATCCTTTTCAAATGCGATCGTCAATTGGACATCTTTTTCGTCTACGACAACCCTCATGTAGGCCCCGAGCTCGTAATTTACCTGAAGGTCATAAGCCATGGTGTGCTTTACTCTAAGTGGCGCGATGGACAGGTAGGTCTCGATTGTTTTTACACAAGCTTGAATAAAAGACGAGCCTACTTCTTCTTCAAAAAATGATCTTTCCTTTCGCCTAGGAATACCCATTAAAAACTCCTTAAAGAAGATGATTAGCCTGCTTTTTTGCCAAAATGTTTATTGTAAACAGCTAGCATTTTGGTTTGAAAATCTAAGGGGGTAAAAGGCTTTACAATATAGTTAGATACGCCAAGCATTGCGGCTTCAATGACTTGCTTCTGTTCATTTTCTGCGGTGACAAGAACAAATGGCAAAGACTTAAATGCAGCATCAGACCTTACTTCCTTTAACAGCTCAAGCCCCGACATATTTGGCATATTCCAATCACTGACAATACAGCCAAAAGGGACACCCTCGAAGGCTGCCTTACGAATAGCGGCTAAGGCCTGCTTTCCGTCCTCAGCCTCAGTCACATTTGTCAGGCCCATGCCTTGCAATGTCTTTTTGACAATGGACCGCATCGTCTTGAAATCATCAACTACCAATACTTTTGTATCACTTGGGAACATAATTTGCCCTCCGATAGAGCTCTATCGGAGGTATTGAATTTTATTTGAATCAAAAACATATTAAATTCTTCTTTTTTATTTTTAGTGTAATTTACTGTTTAGAAATGAGGCGGATTATTTCATTTAAAGATTTTCCCAACTTGACTATTGTCCTTTCTTTTATTGCCGATAGGAGTTTATGAGAAAATATGGAAACTTACTGATTATTGATGACGAGTTAGATTTGGGTGAAATCCTAGTTGACTTATTTCAACCACACTTCGAAAAGGTAATATATTGTAGCGACTCTACTGAAGCAATCGGTGTGACCAAATCAATTGAATTGTCTGCAATAATTACTGACGTCAATATGCCAAATTTACCGGGCGACCAGTTCGTTCGTAAAATTCGCTCGGCTGGTGATCTAACGCCCATTGTTTTTCTAACTGGCGAGGCCTCCAAAGAACTTGTGCTTACGGCACTACGCCTTGGCGTTTCAGACGTATTTGAAAAACCATTTGATGACAATTTTCTGGTTCATCGTCTTGATCGAATTCTTGAAATTGAAAAAAGAAGAAGAAATTTATTTTCTCAGACGAATAAAGAAAAAGTATCCACTGAAAAAAAGCTTCTTGGCCTATTGCACGTCATCAGCGAATCTAAAAAGGTATCCTAGATCCGCCTTCTTCTTTAAAATCGGGCTTTAAAAATCAAGCTTATATTTTAGGCTGGTCAGATTGGCCTTATCTGTTTTAGCAAAAAAGCTTCCGGGAGTAAATGTTCCGTAGTCAAATATCCAGCTTGTCATTGCCGTCGACTTGTACTTGATTCTAAAATCAATTTCACTGCCGAAATTATCTGAATCAGTGACCGCATTTTTTGCCGCTGATCGAATATTTCCATATCGGACCATGGTCTCAAGCCTTTCTGAAATAGCTTTACTCATTGTCAAAACAAGCATCCGAAGTCCCTCAGCCAAATCAAGCCGGCCAATGGCTGTGTCGGTCTGCAATCTTACCGAGCCAGGTGCATCATCCCCACCATTATTTGTAACAACTGTTAGAAGGTAAGCAGAACTTGGATCTGGGGATGGGAATCGTTTGCGTTTTCCAATTACGGAATTCGATCCTACTTTGCTATCATTGGCGCCTGATGTTCCAAGTCCGTCCACAGCAAAGTTCCAACCTCCTTCAATATCCTTGTCGGCTCGGACGTGCCCAAGCCAGCCGACCGTCGAGTCCGACTGACCGGTTTCTGCCTTAAAGCTAGACTTTGAGGCTATCCCATTTAATTCGAAATTAAGACCAAACATATCTTTATTAATATTATTGAAACCTACCCAACTGTAGTCAGATTTTCCGTTGGTAAGACTTGTGGTCAGATCGCTATCAATCAAGGTCTCGCGAGTTGAGCGATTGACAGCAAAGACTGAAACCGAGTCCGCTTTGCCATAGCTTTGACTATGCAAAAGGCCAATATAGGAGTTTTTAACCCCTACTGTTCCCGGTTTTGAACCGCTGGCATTCGCATACCAAAGCTGAGAACTTTTTCTGTCGGATTCATGGCGAATTTGAAATCCCGTGTAATGATCGGAAAGTATGAAGGCATGTGGGTCGGATAGAACACTAAAAAGTCCAACCTTAAAATACCAATTTGGGGAAAACTGCTCTTGCACAAACAAATTTCGGACTTCGACATTTTTCCCGCGCAACCCCTCGGACCCACCGGTAGTTGATTCGCCAAAATAGACTTCGCCCACTTCAAAAATAGATTGAAATAGGATTGGCCCTTTTTCAGCATTCAGCTGAAGATTTGCCAACAAATTGGTATTCTGTTGCCGGCTCAATGCATCGTTGTTGTCGAATAAATTTGTAACCCCATCACCGAAGTTTTCAAAAGCCTCGTATTCAGCCAAAGCCCATCCAGAAAGCTTATACTTCCACGCCTCTGCAGGGACCGGAGCTACCGCCGCTGTTGCTTCGAGTGGCGCAGCTAAAATAGGTGCTGCTGATGGCTCGGGTGACGGCACAACTACCAATATCGCTGGGACTGGCAATATCGCTGGGACTGGCAATATCGCTGGGACTGGTTTTTCTGCAATTTGCGGCTGCACTTTAGGAGAAGAATTTGACGCGGCTACTTTCTTTACTTTATTAGGAATGGATTTCCAAACTTGGCCCTTTTGTTCCCAGGTCCCAGAGTATCCCCGATTAAATACGGCACGGAAACTATGTCCGTTCGTGCGCAGAACAGCAATCATTTCACCCTTGTCACAACTCACTTGTGTCGCCGGCTGATTAGTAGGCCCGCTTTCATCACAACCGGAAATATCAAAATTAATATCTGGTTTCTCACAGGTCATTTGTTTCGAAAAAACAACCTTGCCACAAGTTGTCAATGTCGCAGCCTGTGCGCCCAATGAAAGAAAAGAGATCACAACAATCGCTGAAAACATCATTTAACTCCTTATAAATAGAAGAAAATTTTGATTCAGCAATCAAAAATTGTCCATTCATTTTTTTGCACTGACGATTAATTAAGCGGCTCAGCTCTTTTCGCAAGTGCCTTCATTTGCGCAAGATGGTCTTTAACCGCCTTTGGCAAATGCAGACCAGAACTACCGGAGTATCCTGTCAGAATGCTGTCGTCATATTCCGAATAGCATTTTTCCCCAGTTTCAGAATGTGGATTTTCACGAATGCACGCCCCTAAATATTCCTCGGCCAAATCCCAAATTGCAAAGCCTGGTAACGATTTGTAGATCGAGGCCAAAAGCAAATAGCTTTGTCCGCGCCTCTGACTTTTCGGATAGCTTGATAGAAGATCCTGGTTGCAGTAAGGGCCATAAATCGATCGCTGGACGAAAGTTTTGAAAATATGGAACTAAATGGATTCGTTTTTATTTCAGGTCCGTTTGCAGAATGCGTGTGGCAAAACATACATTTCCCTAAAGCCTGTCCACAAACTGTTTTCATTGAAGGTATTTTTCGTCGAATCGAACGCTGGGTGGAAGGCCCCGCCTTAAAAAGAAGAAGACTTGCGGCGGAAAACATCAGCCCAAGAAAACTTCTAAAGCTAAGTATCAAATGGCTGCTTTATTTGTTGGCCACTTTGATAATAACCCACAGCTTTCTTGCCAACTGCTATCGCTGCGTTCAGCTCTGCCCCACTGGTGTTGACATTCGTAGGGGTCTGCAAATGGAATGTATCGCTTGCACAGCCTGCATTGACGCCTGCGACGACGTCATGACTAAAATCAAAAAACCTGTGGGACTTATTCGTTACGATTCTCTGACTGGCAATAGTAAAAAAAAATACAATTTCAGCTACCGGGCCATTATCTATTTTTCGCTAGCTCTTACCGCAACGGTTCTGCTGATCACCTCATTGGCTTTGATACAGCCCATCGATGTTGATATTTTACGAACAAAAGATACACCTTACTCGCAACAAGTCATCGAAGATGGCTCGTCGATTATTATTAATCATTTTAAGTTTGAAATTTCCAAGCCAACAAAACTCAAACTCGAGCACTTCAGAAAAAGCTCAGCCTATGGAGCGTTGCCACTGAATTCTGCCCCAACAAAACCACTTTCAAAGATCGCACGCGAGAATCCCACCAATTTGGCATATCTTATGCTTCAGCTTCAGTTAGGAGCCTTCCACATTGAGTTGAGAAAAAAATGAGAGTCTTTGGCTCGATTTTATTTTTTTCATGGGCTATTTTGTCCCGACGCGGTGATTGCGAAATGACAGGATCTGCGGGCATCAGTAGAGCTAGGCTTCGTGCAATAAGCTTCAAGAGTTATAGGGAGTTTTCATGTCAGTGGGACACAATATTTTGGTAGTTGATGACGATGCAGCCATGCGCTCGATGGTGGCTGACTTTTTACGCTCTGAAGGACACCGAGTTAGCGAAGCTTCTTTGGCAACCGAAGCCTTGGCTCGCATCAACAGCGGAGAATTTGTCGTCGCCGAAAACCCAACAGTTCATCAACCAGGAACGCGGCTTGATTTAGTTATCAGCGACCTAAATATGCCGGAAATGAGCGGCATTGATTTTATTTCAAAATTTCGACAAATTGCACCCCAGGTGCCAATTATTCTAATTACTGCTTTTGGCTCGATTGAAACTGCTATTGAGGCCATTCGTCGCGGCGCCTTCGATTACACCATTAAACCGTTTAAATTAGGCGAAATGAGCGTCACTGTCGCTCGGGCCTTGCGCTTTCGTGATTTGCATCTTGAAAACGCCCGCTTACAAAATAAAATCGAGCAAGCCCAATCCTTTGGTAAAATTATTGGTAAGTCACCAGGTATGCATGAAGTTTTTGATCTCATTCGTAGGGTTGCTCCGGCCAACGCCAATGTCTTGATTACCGGAGAAAGTGGAACTGGCAAAGAACGGGTTGCCCATGCCATTCACGACGAGGGCCCAAGGCACAATAAGCGCTTTGTCGCCATCAACTGCACTGCCATTCCAGAATCATTGTTAGAAAGTGAACTTTTTGGCCATGCCAAAGGGGCTTTTACCGGTGCAATTGGTCGCAAGCGCGGTTTGTTTGAAGAAGCCGACGGCGGCACCATTTTTTTAGACGAAATTGGTGATATGAATCTAGCATTACAGGCAAAGCTTTTGCGCGTTATTCAGGAAAGAAAAATCCGCGCGGTTGGCGAAACCATGGACCGCGATATGGATGTAAGAATTATCGCGGCGACCCACAAGGATCTAAAGACCGCCATAAAAAATGGAACTTTCCGCGAGGACCTTTATTATCGTTTGTCAGTGATCCCCATCGTCATTCCGCCGCTCCGTCATCGACGTGAAGATATCCCGCTACTCGCCGAGCATTTCCTAAAAAAATATTGTTCAGCAAATCGGTCTCAGCTGAAAAGTTTCTCTCAAGATGCGATGGCCCAGTTGATTGGAATGCAATGGGAAGGCAACGTCCGTGAACTTGAAAATATTGTCGAACGAATTGTCGTTCTAGCACCAGGAAATTTAATCGAGACCAAAGATTTACCTTCCGCCGGCGAAGGCAATATCGAATCATTTTTTGAAGCAAATCAATCCGGTGCCTTGCCAACGCTAGAACAAATTGAAAAACGTTATTTCAAATTTATTCTAGATAAAACAGGGGGACGAAAAGAAAAGGCAGCACAAATTTTAGGGGTAAATCGAAGGACACTCTACCGCAAAGAACGCGAATTTGGCTTTGTGCTTGATGGCGAAGCTCCCGACAGCGACCTCGATGAATCGACTCTTTCAGGAATCGAAGAATAACCCAAAGGGCCGAATTTACGGCGTTTTAAACTCAACTTTAAAAGTCGCGCCAAATCCCGACCCATCACTGAGCAAAGAAGCTTTTCCGTCCATTTCCTCGACAAGCTTTAAGACAATCGCTAAGCCAAGCCCGGTGCCTTTGCCGGCCGCTTTGGTTGTAAAAAATGGCTGAAATATTTTTTTCAAATTTTCCTTGGAAACCCCGCACCCACTGTCACAAACAGAAATAATGCATTTTTTTTCAGAAAATTTTTCTCCAGACAATTCAATGAAGTGATCTTGGCTAAGTCCGTTTTTAAGTTTCTGCTCTTCAATTGCATGCATTGAATTGATAATAATATTTAGGAAAAGCTGCTGCAAATGGCTTGGCTCGGCAAAAATAACTTGCTCCAAATTATTTTTTCGGATTTCAATTCCTGCACGCCGGCAAGATTCACCCATCAAAAGTAAGACCTCATCGACGACAGGTAATAATGAAATCGGCCGCAACATGATTCTTTCTGGAACCCTGCTGACCTGCAAAAGTGATTGAATCAGCCCAGAAATGCGATCAATTTGACCAACTATAACGCGCAAATTTTTTTGCGCAGACTCGTTGCCGGTGACCTGATTTAAAACAAGCTCTGCGCGGCCACGAATCACGCCCAATGGATTTCCAATCTCGTGCGCAAGGCCGCCGGCTAACATTCCGATCGATGCCAGCCGATCTTGATGTAATATCTGCTGTTCCATTTTCTTCTGATCCGTCAAATCCATGGCGATACCCATATACCCAATAATGCCCCCAGAAGGCTCACGATAAGGGGTAATGGTCAGCAATACCGGAACCAAATGACCGTCTTTTGCCTGATTAACAATCTCGCCCCGCCAAAACCCAACTTTGGAATCCAATATGGTTTTCCACATGCCCCTATAAAAATCTTCAGACTGATGCGGCGATCGCAATAGCCGTGGGGTTTTCCCCAAGGCCTCGGACCGGTCATAGCCATAGGTCGATATCCATGCTGGATTTACATAGGTCAAACATCCAGAACGATCGGTTAACATGATGGGCTCAAAACAATCTTCCACACAGCGCAGAAACACATGATCAACTAAACCCGACGGATTAATAATTTCCATAGTACTGCCAATCCCTATTAAACTTCAACGTTTCTAAAAGTGCCCAGGGCCTCGTCGTACTCAAGAAGATGGCCTAACTCCAGGTCAAAATAAACACCCATCAAAGAAAGATTCCGACTTTTGATAGCCGCCTCGACAAAGGGAAATGTCCGCAAGTTCATCAAAGAAGTAATGATCGACTCTAGTTCCCCATGACGACAAAGGGTCTCTTCGTCTTCGCCTTTATATTTTTCAAGAACGCGATCTTTTGCATTTTGTGCAATTCGCACCCATTGCTCGACGAAGCCGTTTGGCTGAGTCAAATGATTTAGCATCAGGGCTCGAATTCCCCCGCACTGCCGATGCCCAAGAACAATGATATTTTCCACATTCAAATTAACAACTGCAAACTCGATGGCAGCGCTAACCCCGTGGAAACCACCACCGGTTTCATAAGGTGGTACAAGATTGGCGACATTTCTAACAATAAAAAGCTCGCCAGGTGAGGCCGAAGTAATAATTGCGGGATCAACCCGAGAATCACTGCATCCAATAATTAAGGTTTTTGGGCTTTGCCCCGACCCAGTTGCAAGTCGATGATAAAGTGGATGCTCATTGGCAAAATACTTATCGCGGAACTTACGAAAGCCCACCATTAATCGAAGAATCTCAATTTTACTCATAGGGACCTCATACCCCAAAAATTCAAGGTGATCCAACGCAAGATGAATTCACAGTTAGTTCTTAGCGACCGGCTGCATTAAAGAAGCATATCAGGGCCGAATTTGTAGATTATCCACTAGCGACGGTGATGAGCCAGACTGTCCCACTCAGACAGTCTTATTGTCCCGCAGCTGCTTCCTGTTGCCCTAAAATTGCCTATCCATGGCATAAGCAGTGCAACACCAAAGGTATGACCAAGTTTACAACACATCTTAAAAACGAGGGTAATTTGATCCGCACCGGTCTGGACCTTTTGAAGGGATTTAGCGATAACCTTCTGCAGTCTAAGCCAGTCTCAATTCAAGATGTAAGAATTGCCGTCTATGCGATGCAGATCGCTTTTGAAAAAGTCTATTTAGTTAAAAAGGAATCTGTTCTATTTCCAGCATTGATAAGCTCTTCCAATTGGTCGACGTTGCCTCAAGAACTGCAGGACTACATCCATCATTTTCGCCATCAAAACGAAAAGGGCCGAACTGTTCTTTTAAAGGTTCGAGCCTGCATCGACGACCACGAACAAAAAACATGCCCAGCGGGGGTTGTTGGCTTACTCCTTGCCGAGTTTGTAGACCACCTTTCGCACTACTTGCACGAAGCCGAAGCAACCCTTCTAAATTTAGCGGAATCCATTCTTAACCCCAATGAGCAAAGTGCACTCTATCATCAAGCACGCGAGATTGAATTTGCACAAGGTTTGGATCAATTGCGAGGACCACGTCTCATTTTTTCTCAATTGCAAAAAAAAGTGGGTCACTTGCCCATTTAATCTTTAACGGATAATTTTAGAGGGATAGCCTAAATATATTATTGCCTACACTTTATAAGTATAACTATTAACCAGGAGAAGAAAATGAAATCGATTCCAGAAATTTCGAAATACATGACAAGTTTGCCACATACAATTGGTGCAGATCAGAATCTGGTAAAAGCTGAAGAAATGATGACCAAATATCACGTTCGCCATCTACCTGTTCTAAGCGGGGGAAAACTTGTTGGAATTCTTTCTGACCGGGACGTAAAACTGGTCGAAAGCTTTCGCGATGTTGATCCTAAAAAAGTTACAGTCGAAGAAGCTTACACACCCAATCCTTTTATCGTTCAGCCCAGTTCATCCTTAGCCGAAGTTTGTGCTGAAATGGCTGTTCATAAGTACGGTTGTGCATTAGTTTGTGACAATCATAAATTAGTTGGAATTTTTACCTGGGTAGATGGACTAACTGCACTAAATAGTCTTTTGCAAACCCGTTTAAAACAATAGTAGGTCAAAATATGAAAGTTGCTGTTTTCGATACCCATAAATTTGATCGCAGCTTTCTTGAAGTCGCAAATAGCAATAAGCATGAGCTTCGGTTTCTAGAAGTTCGGCTTGATCAGCACAGCGCGGTCCTGGCCAAAGGCTGCACCGCGGTCTGCTGTTTTGCAAATGACAAAGCCGATGCCGCAACATTAAAAATACTTAGCGATCTCGGGGTCCAGCTGATCGCACTCAGATCAGCTGGCTATAACCATGTCGATATCCGCCGTGCGACAGAATTGAAAATGTCTGTCGTTCGCGTGCCTGAATACTCGCCCTATGCGGTGGCTGAATTTGCAGTTGGCCTGCTATTAACTTTAAATCGAAAAATCCATAAAGCCCATAACCGAGTACATGATATGAACTTTTCCTTGGATGGCTTGGTCGGTTTTGACTTGCATGGAAAAACAGTTGGCGTTGTCGGCACCGGAAAAATCGGAAAAGCATTTTGCCAAATTATGCGTGGCTTCGGCTGTCACGTTCTAGCCATGGATAACAGCCCCGATAAAATATGGGCCGAAAAAAATGAAATTCAATATGTTTCACGGGAAGTTCTATTTGCTAAAAGTGACGTCCTATCTTTGCATGTGCCGCTGACTCCTACTACTCGGCACACCATCGATGATGCAGCTTTTCAATTGATGAAAAAAGAGGTCATTTTGATCAATACCGGTCGTGGGGCCTTAATCGATACCCCCGCCTTGATCCGATCCCTAAAAAAACACGCTATTGGTGGCGCTTGCTTGGATGTTTACGAAGAAGAAGCGGGAGTTTTTTTCAGCGATCTCTCCGAAAATGGAATTACTGACGATGTCTTAGCGCGACTGTTAACTTTTCCAAATGTTCTGATTACTTCCCATCAAGCCTTTTTGACTCGGGAAGCACTCGGAAATATATCTGAAACAACGATTGCGAATATCACCAAATTCGAAGAGCACCGCGACCTGTCCGGATTCCAGGTCAAACCATAGAAACAGGTCAAACCCTAAAAAAATGAATCTCGAAAAATACTTGCTACTTCAGTGCGAGACGGATTTGCGTCCTTTAGACTTTTCGCGTTCATTTTTCGCGTTCATAACATACAAAAAAACCGTGACGGAGAATTTCCATCACGGTTCTTAATTTTATCCGAGTTCTTTAGCGCAGCTAGAACTAACGGTGTTAGTTGATATCAATCAGATTATTGACGGCTTTCCCGTTCAGCGCTCTGACGTGAAGCAAATAACGACCCGCACGAGCATTTTTAAGTTCAGACGAGAACTGGAATGGAAAATTTCCACCTTGGCAATTTGTAGCTGAAGTCATTTTAACAATCGGTTGGACCACAATGACTTTCTCTTGAACATTTAATTTGATATCAGTCATTTGCATACAGCTATTTGAGAAAGCCCCACTGAGTGTAATTAAATTACGATTTCCTTCTTTTCGGAAATAGGCTTGGCCGATCGGAGCATATAAAAAATCATCAGCACTTGCAGTTGTCGCTGCGGCGACTGTCAGTTCACCCAGTTTTTGCCCGCTGTCTTCGTGAACAACTGTATAGTTGCCGGCCGGTAAAACACCAAGGTCTACAACTTCATTGTGTGGAACCAAGACTTCCAGGCAATAGCCATTGTAAAGCAATGCTTTAGGCGCCACGACAATTTTATCTCCGCGAACTGTCCAAGTTGTCGCTGCTGGCTTATAGCAAGTGTTCGGCAAGATGCCCTCTCCAACAAGCTGGACCTGATCATTGCTATCAAAACCCAAAGGAATGTAGCCCTGAGCAAAACTAGATTTTACTAATTTCGGTTGATAGGACTGAGCCGATGCAACACCCGCAGCCAAAGCGATCGCGAACAAAATAGAAAAGAATTTCATAGAACCCCCAATTGATGGTTTTGTTATTTGCAGATACCACATTTCAACTTTTGTGCCAACAACTGGAAATCCTGGGCGCGAACTTGATAGATTATACAGGGCTGCGCGATGCGCCGATATCCATAGCCGAGACAAATCGCCTCAAAATAAAGAAGTAATCCGAGCCGATCTGGCCCGGTTAGGTAATTCAACTTATTTTCTGAACGAAAAAAAACCCAGAAGCGTGAGCTGCTGGGTTTTTGATTTTTGGAAGTAAGCTCCAAAGCGTAAGAATTTTAACGCTTAGAGTACTGACCTTTACGACGAGCTCCATGCAAGCCGTATTTTTTACGCTCAACCATTCTTGGATCACGAGTCAGGAAGCCAGCTTTTTTAAGAGCAGGTCTGAATTCAGGATTCAAAGCAGTTAAAGCACGAGCTACACCAAGGCGAATTGCCCCAGCTTGCCCATTTTCACCACCACCAGCAACTGTCACGATCACGTCATATTTACCGACTTGATCGATCGCATCGAAGGGCTGTTCAATAACTAGTTTTGATTGCATACGTTTCAAATACTCATCGGCTTTTTTACCGTTGATTTCGAAAGTCCCTTTTCCAGGTTTCAAGAAAACACGAGCTGCACTCGTTTTTCTTCTTCCAGTTGCATAAAAGAATTTTTCAGTTGCCATTGATCACCACCAGTTATTTTTTTGTTGGAATGTTATAAGCCTGTGGTTTTTGAGCTGCGTGAGGGTGCTCGCCACCTTTGTAGGCTTTCAGTTTATTGATCAAAGAGTAAGCAAGCTTGTTGGTTGGCAACATCCCGCGAACCGCTTCAGAGATCACAAACGCTGGATCGTAATCCTTCATTTGCGCCGCTGTTTTTTCCTTCATCGACCCAAAGAATCGAGAATGTCGATAGTACTTTTTGACATCCCATTTGGTGCCCGTCATTTCCACCTTTTCAGCGTTAATAACGACAACGAAGTCGCCGTTATCACAATGCGGGGTAAATGTAGGTTTGTGTTTTCCGCGAAGAAGAGTGGCGATATGAGTCGCAATTCGACCTAAACGCTGTCCAGAGGCGTCTACAATCCACCACTGTCTGTCAGTTTCTTCTGCTTTGACCATGAAAGTTTTCATTTTGTCCTCTCTAAAATCCTTCGGAGCTTTACCCAATGTTTGCTCTGAAGTGCCCTCAAAAATTGAGGTCGTTTTTTGCGGCATTATCAAGCACAAGTTACGGTTCAAGCGCCATCAAAAAACCAAAAAACACTCGCATTCAAAACGAGATAAGGCATCGTTTCGTCCACGAAATGAAGGATGGTTTTAGGTCCGACGCCACCTATTGTCAAGGTTCAGGGAAATAATTAAGCATCGCCATTTCCGCGACTAAGGGAATTCTGTTATTTGGCATTTACGCCTTTTTTTAACTTATATTTATTTATTAATGATTTCAGTAATTTATGACATATTTTTAGATTTACAAAGCCACTCCCCGACCTTGACGAAAGCGCGCGATCACCCAACTTAGAGCCATGCCCAAATGGGCGTTAGGAGACAAAATGGCGACGCCATCAGGAAGACTACCAATATTGCCGCTTAGAAATACGATCATTTTTCCCGGATTGACCCAAGTTATTCGAGTCGGTCGTGAGCGCAGCTTAAAGGCCCTCAATGTAGCCGAAAAGAACGGCTATTGGATTGTGGCGGTCCAACAAAAAGAACAAGATAACGAAGGCAAAAGCCAACCGATCAATCCAGAAGACCTCTATATGGTAGGGACACTTTGCCGAGTCGATTCAATTAAAGGAAACGCCGAAAATGGACTGCAGGTGGTGCTGCGCGGATTTCACCGAGTTCAATTGAATGACCTTAGGGTAACCGACCAGAATTATTTAGAGGCCGACGCCCAAGAGCAGGTCGACGGTCTAGATATGAACGAACAAACTCAATCGGCACTTCTTGGCAGCCTTAAAGAAATGGCCCGAGGAGTTCTAAAACTGGTGCCAGCCAATACCGAACAAATTTCTGAACTAGTGAACTCGGTCACTGACCTGGGGTATTTGACCTCGTTGATTGCCAGTAATTTAGAGGTCTCACTCAGTGAAAAGCAGCAGATTTTGGAATTATTCAATCTACGCGAGCGCACTTTGCGCCTTTTGACTATGCTCAAGGACGTTAAAGAAGGCCTTACCGTCCAAGCAGAAATCCGCAACAAGCTTCATCAAAAACTAGGCAAAGCCCAGCGGCAAGGTATTCTGCGCGAACAAATGAAAACCATTCGTGAGGAACTGGGCGAAGAGGGCGAGGCCTCGCAAGAAGAAATTCTGCGTGCAAAAATTGATCAATCGGGAATGCCCGAAGAGGCCTTGAAAATTGCCAATCAAGAGTTCAAACGCCTTGGCGAAATTGGCGCACAATCTCCAGAGTCCCATATTGTCAGGAACTATTTGGAACTGATGACATCCCTGCCGTGGAACAAATCATCAGTGGCCGATGAAATTGATTTAGATAAAGCCAGAAAAATTTTGCAGGACGAGCATTTCGGTCTGGAAAAAGTGAAAAAAAGAATTATTCAACACTTGGCCGTTTTGAAATTAAAAAAAGATCATAGCAAAGGTTCGATTTTGCTTTTGCTCGGCCCCCCAGGAGTTGGCAAAACGTCCCTGGGTCAAAGCATTGCCCATGCCCTTGGACGCAAATTTGTTCGGGTTAGTGTTGGTGGCGTCAGAGACGATGCTGAAGTTCGCGGTCATCGCCGCACTTATATTGGAGCCATGCCTGGAAGAATTATCCAGGGACTAAAGCGCATTGGCGAAAACGACCCTGTATTTCTATTGGACGAAATCGACAAACTATCCCGTGGCTTTGGCGGCGATCCTGCTTCGGCGCTGCTTGAGGCCCTCGACCCCGAACAGAATGCAAAATTTTTGGATCACTATTTAGATGTTAGCTTTGACCTATCGAAAGTTTTTTTCATCGCCACGGCTAATTCTTTAGAAGGCATCCCTGGACCACTTTTAGATCGTATGGAAGTGATTGAAATCTCGGGCTACACGACGGCTGAAAAGCTAAATATAGCAAAAAAGCACCTTTTGCCAAAAGTAAGCGAAGAACACGGTATCAAACCAGAGCAGGTTCAATTCCGTGACGAGGCCCTGATGCGATTGATTCAAAACTATACCCGTGAGGCCGGCGTCCGCGATTTACAACGTAAAATCACCGAATGCCTGCGTGGGGTCAGTGAAAAAATTCTGCTCAACGGCTCTGTCGCTATTGAAACCAGTGATCTCGAGGAACTGCTTGGCCCAGAACGATTTACTCATGAAATTGCCGAAGCACTTTCTGCCCCCGGAGTGGTGACCGGCCTGGCTTGGACCCCAATGGGTGGGGATATTCTTTTTATCGAGTCCCAGGCTATGCCAGGCAAAGGCGGTCTTACAATCACTGGCCAACTGGGCGACGTGATGAAAGAGTCCGCACAAATTGCACTGAGTTTAGTGCGCTCGTTCATTGAGCCTCAGCGAATTCTTGCGGATGTTTCTAAATTAGATATTCACATTCACGTTCCTGCTGGAGCCATTCCGAAGGACGGCCCTTCGGCAGGGGTGACGATGCTGACCTCATTGGCTTCTCTTTTATCCAACCGCAAAGTTCATCCGGCCTTGGGTATGACCGGCGAGATCACTTTGCGTGGCGCCGTAACCCCGGTTGGCGGAATCAAAGAAAAAATTATTGCCGGTCACCGAGCCGGATTGAAAGAAATTATTTTGCCAAAGAAAAATGAAAAGGATCTGCGCGATGTTCCAGATGAAATAAAGTCTCAGATGAAATTTCATTTTGTCGAAAACGTTCGTCAGGTTTTGCAAATCGCACTGGATATGGACTTACCAGAAGATCTGCTCATGCAAAATTGGTCCTTCGATTTTGCGAAAACGCAATCCCCGCCTTCAGTATAAATCCGCGCGGCTGGCCTGGGGCTAAAAACAGCCCCGACAGCTGGCGCGTGATAGGAAACGGGAAAGAATAGAATTCTTAAATAAGATTTTTTAAAACAAGAAACCAAGATGGAAATCTAAAGCAGCTCCGCCTAAGGTCGATGAGTTTTGCCGTAAAACTTCGTCACCGGCAGCATCCCTGACGACAATTTCACTCGATTGGATTGCGCGCAATCCACCGCCAACAGCCAAGCGAAGCGGAGTATTTCGATTGACCCATTGGTATCCCGCGGTAAGCCGCGCCTGCGGCGAGGCAAAGGATCCTTGCAGCCGGTATTCGCTATAATCGGTAATCTTAGATGTGACATAGCCAATTGCTGGATTAATGTAGGCGCCGCTCGAGGAAAGATTTCCTGTCAGCATGATATTCGTGCCTAAGTTGATTTCATTGTAAGCCCATCGGTAATTGCTAGCTGTGCTGGTCGTCTTGGCTGAATCTTCTTTGCTAGACAATTCATTCTGATGTTCAGGAATATAGATTCCATCTAACCCAAGCGAAACAATGTCCGTTGCAAAATACTCAAACTTCGCACCAATCCCACTCAGGACTAACCAAATAGGCTGAATGCTGATCCCCCCGTTGGCCATTGGCTTTTGCGACGTCGTCTTAACTGTATTTGAAGGTTTGCGGTGCTCAACGGGCTTTTCGACTCGTGCGCTACTGAGTTGAGCTGCAAATACCATTGATGTTAAGATGAGTAAGTTGAACTTTATTTGTTGATCCTTTGGCTAATTAGTTTGCGGTCTTCTCGGTCCACTCGGATAGCGATGTTGCGAAGACTAAGCCAGCGCTCAATCCGCCAGAGTTGCGAATATCCATCTGAAAACAAAACTTGTTGGACTTGCGTCAACAAGTTCGACAGCAAAATCCCGGTGGGAACGTGTCGAAGCGCGCTTATTCACTTGTCTAAGTCTTCAACAGTGTCCCCGTGGCAAACGGCCGAAACTCTTGCTTATCTTAAATTGGGAATTTGGCATTGCTTTGCATAGCTTCAAGTACAGGTATAAGAAAATGGGGGATAAAATGCGACTTTTGATCCTGTCTTTAATTTCGACTTTGGCTTTTTTCCTCAGCACTTTTCCATCCATGGCCGCGCCCCCTGCCGGCGTCATCTATTCTCACCGGATCAAATTCTACCTCGACCCGCAGCTTCTTACAAATATGGACGAGGCTCGCATACGGCTGGCTAAATATGTAAACGATATGAATGCTGTGCTTAGCATTAATACCAATCGTCGTATCATATTTGACCCAGCGTCAGATCTCTTTCCAGCGACTTCGCAACCGTTTGGCAATTCCTCGTTTTTCTTTCCAAAGTATGATTTTGAAATTCGTGTCTTCGCTCTTAAATCTATCACTACCCAATCCCATGGGGGATATGCGACCACCGACGAATCAGGACTGCTCGGCATCGGTGGAATGAATTGGCTAGCGATTTATGATCCGGACAAACTTGCCGACTACCATCAAGTTGCTGACTATTGGTTTCAAGTTACCGGACTTCTGCATGAATTAGCCCACGGTTTTGGAGCCGGCGTCGGAGAGTATTACAAATTCGCTTTAGCCAGCGATCAAACTGGAATTGCTCCAATAGAAAATGTTAATATCTACAATTCTCAAGATCCCTATTGGAACACGCGATTTGAAATGCGCTTTGATCCGCTTTTAGGAACTTCGACCAAAGGGTTCTCCAGATTTTCTGAACTTACGGCCAACCTAATCAATAGTGCAGAATTCCGCGACGCCACAACCCGCCAATATGCTAACCAAATTATGGCCGACATGCGTAAAATGCAGTTCCGAGTTGAGGACCTTGCGGGTCGTCCAATTGCCAACGCAAAAATTAGAGTCTACCGACCCAACTCTCCGACCCTGATCAAACAATACTATACAAATTCGCTTGGCGAGGTTGTGATTGACTGGAAGTTCGCGAACTACGAAACCATGGTTTCTGAGTTTGCCGAAGGCCTTCGTATTTTTAAAATTTCAAAGACTGGCTATATTCCGGACACGATGCATCTGAATGTCTTCGATGCACAAAATGACTTCATTGTTAAAAACCAAAGAACTACTTTTCGAAGAATCATCAAGTTGGTTCATCCAACAAAAGATCAAGGGAAAATTCTTGAGATCAAGCGCGAACCCAACCGCTTTGTCAGTCTTACCTATGCTGCCCCTAATACAAGCTGCTGGCCAGAATCCTCGACAGATCTAACTTTCTGGGAGATTTTGCACCAACGAGAAGAGCGAGGAGTAATAACTTACATCGACTACGATGCCCCCAACTTCCCTATGCGCTTCTATCGTCTGACTTGCTTCGTCCCGGTTCCGGGGATCTAGTCTTTGAACATCAGTGATCATATTATTGAATAGATAGATCGACCTCAATAGCCCATCCTCACGATTTTTTGACCTTAACTTTTTCGGTGGGTTTTTGCCAAGGCTTTCCGGGCAAAAGTGAAATTAGCTTGGTCTCCAGATCAGAGAAGGCCTTTTGGGGATCAAAGGCCTTGCTGCCTATGGGAAGCAGCGCTTCGATGTCGCTCCTAAAGGCAGGGTCAATTCGCTTTTCATGAATAGCCTTTTCAAATTCAGCGCGTGAGACTTTGTGTTTGCCATAGGTCATATATTCGAGAAACGACTTTATGATCTTCTCGTAAGATAGCTTTGGGAACTCTTCAAAGGCTTTGGCAAAATCAAAAAGGTCGCGGCCCTTTTTTCTTTGATATAGAGCTCTCAGTTTTGTCGATAAAATTTCTTCGATCGTAAAAGTGGTGATTTCGCAGTCTCCAGAAAACCAGTCAGATTCCATTTTGAAGGGCTTCGTCTGATGCCCAAAGACAGAAAAATGCTCGGCATTATTTATTTCAATCTTGAGTTTCATTTTCTGAACCGGCTCTTCGGTTGACTCGTATTTATATCTCATAGTCACGCGACCTACCTTGCGATCAACCTGTGGTTTTCCTAGCCACGGATCAAGGCAAGATCTGACCGTGTTGATAACTTCGCCAATGCCTTCTTTGGGAATCTGGACAAGGTCAATATCCTCAGAATATCTCGTTTGATTTTTAAAGAAGATTTTTTGTAAAGAAGTACCGCCTCTGAAAGCCAATGTTTTTCTGATTTTTGGAACGGAAAATAATTCGCAAAGCGCACGGCTAATAATCAGATCCTGCTCAACTTGTGCATCACTGTTCCAAGGGGCGACACTTTTCCAGGCTTGAATATATTCTTTGCTAATCATACTTCATCCGGCTCGATGGTGGAGTTGATATTGATCGACCATTTTGAGTTCTGCACTGTGCTTGGTTTTAAGCTTGGTTCCAGTTTAATAAAATTGTGATTTTTGCTCTGCAGCCATTTCTGTAGTTGCGCAGTGGACTTCCTTTCTCCAAATTCTTCAAGCAAGTAACCTACCCGTTGCGCTAGTGGCGTATCGTCGTAAATTTCGGCAATAATAGACAGTTTCTTGCTATTGATTTTTTCT
>CALQIT020000016.1 GCA_943330705.2 Streptomyces griseus | reverse complement strand
GATCGAATTGCTCAAACAACTCGATTTGGTGATAAGCTTTTGTTGGATGGTTCTGGCGGGGCACAAGAGTATCATGTGGGACCTACCGGTAGTGAAGAGAACGTTATTAAATTTTCTCTAGCCAGTGATGCTCGAGCTGCAGAATTGGGAATCGAAGGCATGGACCTTACCGATAAGTCTTCGGCTAGGACTGCATTAAAGGTCGTCGATGAAGCCTTGGATAAAATCGGCTCTATGCGTGCAAACTTTGGATCAATCCAATCGCGCTTAAATGCAACCGCAAGCAATTTGGACATCCAGTACGAAAACTTGAGTGCAGCAAACTCCAGAATTCGTGACACTGACGTCGCAAAAGAATCGTCAGAAATTGCATCAGCATCAATTCTTCAACAAGCGGCAGTGTCGGTTTTGGCGCAAGCAAATGCCTTCCCGCAAGTCGCATTGAAATTGATCAACTAAAGTTGAATGAAATTGATCAACTAAAGTTGAATGAAATTGATCAACTAAAGTTGAATGAAATTGATCAACTAAAGTTGAAAGACTAAAGCTAAAAAATTTTTAAACCTTGGAGGATCTTCTTGGAAAAAGGAAGATCCCTCTGAGGCGAGGATCTCATCCTAATCGAATTAGAAGATGGGATTTTCGCCTCAGAGAGAATTAAAGTTTAGATTGATGAGGCCGTTCCACTTTATGCCCACAGACCAAAAAGTGAAGCGACTTCTTAAACCCGCCCTCCGGAACTACGACTCGCTCGAGGGCTTTTTTCAATTGCGAAATGAGCTTCGACTTTTGCAAACCGATAAGACCACTAGAGCGAATAACTGTTTTCTTGCGTAGGAGAATTTATGTTGTGTCACCTGTGGGGTATAGGCTGCCCCATTTTCATGCAGTTTATGGAGAATTTGAGGCGATCATTGAAATTACTTCTGGTAGAATCATGGAAGGTCGATTGCCTCCCAAGGCAAAGAAGTTGGTTGAGGAATGGCGACGAAAAAATCTTAAGGATATCTCAACGGCATGGACAGCAGCTTCGTTATTGAAGCTACCAAAGAAAATTAGGGGACTTGAGTAAAATGAAAAAAAAACTAGGAAATAAAATTGAAAAAGTGTTGGCAATAAATTCTGAAAATTTTCGAGTGAAGCTACGCTTCGTTGATCGGGTTGTGGGAGAAGTGGATTTGTTCTCAACCTTTGAGCATCCAAAAGATCTTGCTGCCGAAGTTCTGCGAGGTCAACTGTTTGCAAAGTGTTTTGTCGAGTCGGGAGGACTTGCTTGGCCCAATGGCCTTGAGTTTTGTCCCGATGCACTGAAAATGAAGTTAGTTACTAAAAAGAAATCCAAGGCCGTTTAGATTAGGCCGTTCCACTTTATGCCCACAGACCAAAAAGTGGAACGACTTCTTAAGTCCGCCCTCGGGAGCTACGACTCTCCCGAGGGCTTTTTTCAATTGCGAAATGAGCTTCGACTATTGCAAACAGACAAATCCACGCACTGACCGGCTGAAAAAGGAAAATCAGTAGGATTCTCAAAAAAAGAATTTCGTTTTTAAATCAAACCTGATGCTTTTCCATAGAAAATGAAAGTTAGGCATTTAGCTTATCATTTGAAGGACCGATAAGACCAATATAGCGAAAAACTGTCTTCTTGCGTAGGAGATTTTATTTTGTGTCACCTGTGGAGTATACCAAGATGGCAGCAAATTTTTCTGCTCAGCCTAGGGTTAACCCTGTCGGGCTGCACTTTTAGTGGAAGCATATCTAGTGAGTCAGCCTCAAAACCCGACATTGAAGCTAAGGGATTGCCAGTAGGGTCTATTGGGTTGAGTCAAATTGTGATGGAAATTTCAGCCCAAGGTTATTCTGCTTATGCCTACAAGGTGGGTCTGACTTCGAATAAAAATTGTGCTTCTGAAATTGGATACACCATTGTGCAAGCGCTTACGTCGTCTTCGGTAGATCTCAGCTCAATACCGGATGGGAATTTGACTTTGTGTTTGGTGGGCCTCAGTGGACAGCTTTTGGATATGGCGAACTCCAAGTCATATACCTTTGATAAAGACACTACGCCTCCGCCAATTCCGACTTCACTGACCCTGCAAGTTCCAGCAAGTTCACCAGCCGTTAGCACAACGCCAGTCATTCAGGTTTCGGGAACAGCTTCTGGATCCTTAGTAAAAATCTATACAGATGCCAGCTGTACCCTGCTCAGTTACAAAGGATCTGCGACTGTTGCCGGTGGAACTTCAGTCGATGTGGTGTCACAGGATTTGGTTTTAGATGGGTCCTATGCTTTCTACGCCACGGCCCAAGATAGTTTAGGCAATGTCTCTGCCTGTTCGACGGCGTCGCTCAATTATATTGTGATGGGCGCACAGCCCGTTGCCACTTTGTCTGGAGCACCGACCGGAACAAATAATACGACGACCCTGTCAGTGACTGTTGCGGGTACCAATGTCAGTCACTATCGCTACGTCGTCGGAATCTCCAGTCTTGATTGCACCAGCATAGCGACTTATCCAGTACCTGAATTCGCGGTGGGCACTTCCATAAGTGCTAGTTTAACTGCCATCACGGATGGAGTGATTAAGCTTTGTGTGATTGGAAAAAATGCGGCAGGAACTTGGCAGGCGATTGGTTCGCCAACGACTGCCACTTGGACAAAGGACGCGACTGGCCCGGTTTGGAGTAACTCAGTCAGTCACACCGGGTCGGACCTAGTTACGAACCGTCCGACTATTTACTTTACAGCAGATGCAGTGGATAGCGCTGGAATACAAAAGTATCAATATGCCATTGGTACTGCAACAGCAGGTGCTAGCGCGAGTGATATTCAAGCATGGACAGATACGTCGGCGTCACCCATTGCCGGCGGTGCAATCTCTGGCGCCAATAAGGTCACCGATTATTATGTCAACATGCGGGCTATTGATAATTTGGGAAATGCATCTGTAGTTAATAGCACGGCAGCTTGGAAGTTTTATCTTGCCGCCGTTCCTGTATATCCGAGTAACGGAGTCAACTGGAACGACTATGTCAAAAACGATGGTGCAGATATTTACAGTGGTACCGATACAATCTGTGCTGGGACAGAAACTTCGTATAAGGACTGTCTTCATGGTGGTGAAATGCGTAAAGTGGTTGTTTCTGGAGCCGCATCTTGCGCGGGTCTTTCTTTTATAGATGGCCTAGGTGTTTTTGAATGGACTTGTGTCGTACAGTCAGGGGCCGCCACTTTTTATACAACGGGATTTAAAGCTGGAAAAGGTCTAAGTGATCTACTAAATGCCACCAGTTGGAAGAATAACAACGTTAGTTTGACTGGAACTTATTCGAATGTCGGGACATTAGGGCCATGGTGGACGAATACGGTCGAGGCCCTTGTCGACAACAGTGCTGGTACAGTGGCGACTTTGGCAGGTGCTGGCAAAATTTATACATTGTCAACTTCGCGAGCAACCACTGGTTACAATTTGGATGCGGATAAAATCGGCCTAGTGATTTTTCCTGGAGCTACTCTTTCTTGGGCTGGGGGGCCAGCAAATAGTACAACTTCTACTGGGGAAATTGGTACCTCCTACACGCGAGTTGTGGCCAGTGGGTCGCAAAAACACTTGTGGATTGAAGGAACGATTACCGGTGGCTACAATGCTCTTCTTTTAGGTCTGACTAAGTTTTCGACTCTTCATCGACTAAATCTTGGAGGTAGCGGTGATGCCGGAGCGATGCTGGAAAGTTTTGTTGCGAATCGGGTTCGGCAAATGACGGTGTACTCAACGGGTTTTGGTGTTGAAGCAGGTTGGTTTGGTGGGTCGAACTATAATCTATATGAAGATATCTTACTAAAAAATAACAACAGCGGCGGATTTTTAATTGGTGGATCAAACAATATTTTCAATCGCATTACGGTTGTAAATAATGGCGGCGGCATTGGCGTCGGCGGAACAGCTAATGTTTTAAACCAGGTCAGGACGTTCAATAACGGCGGCAATGGAATTAATATTTCTGGGGGAACTTACACGAAAATTGTTGATTTAATTTCTGCCAACAATGCGGGCCTTGGTGTCTCATTCACCAACAATTCGGGCGGGTCCGTTTATAGTATTTTGACCCAAGCGACGATCGCCTTTAATGGATCTGCGGGTATTGGTTTGTATCATGGTGGCGTAACAATCAACAACGTGCTTGTTCTAAAAAATGGAGTCGGGCTAAGTAAAACATCTGGAAGTACTGCGGATAGTATTTCGCATTTTGCAGTTGCCGACAGCGTCGGCGACGATATCAGCCTAAGCTATGGAACCCCAGCCTTTCATGGAAATCTTCTGGTCGACGCCACTGGCAGCTGCACAATTTCTGCTGTGACGACGATGACCACATCTACCTGTGCGGCGGCGGGAGCCTCGACCGCGACTTTATTTTACCGGGGATCGCTGACGGGAAATCCCGTACTTGATATCGGAGTTGATGACGTAGCGAATGTCTCTGACACCACCGGAGCAGCTTCATTTCCGGGAACTCCCGCTACCTTTTCTTGGAACATTTTCGATAATGTATTTAGAACGTGGGGTCTTTCTGCTGCCGCCAGCCGCTGGACGACAGGGACAGCAAGCATCCTAGACTTTCAACTAAAGACAAGTGCTGCTGGCGTGTTAAATAATACTCATTTGGTTACGACGACAAACACGGCTTTCGTTGCAGGGGCAGCCTGTCCCGCCGCGGTCAACGGGAACGTAACTTTAACCGCAACAACCGCTGACCCTCATACTTTTTTACTAAATGCCCGGGAAATTATGCTGGATAATGTTGGGGATGACAATGGACTGTGTGAAAGCAATGAAGCCTGCCTTTACACGCCTAATTTTGGTGTCTATCAGGGGCACGGAAGCTTGGGTTCATGTACCTTTAATCAAAACGGCGGGTCGATTTCGGGCATCACGATGTACGGATATTCAAGCAACGGAATTTAAATTTAAAATATTGGCGACCAAACTGTGCTCATAATGAGATTCAATTTTCGAAAAATTCTTGCGCGAAGAAGTAATCCCTTTAGGGGTTGGTTTTTTCCAGGGGCTGTGGCTACCGAGCACCGCGAGTGTTACTTTGATCAAATACTCTGGCAATGGATACTAGATTGGGCCTTAGAAGGGCTCTTGGACGAGACGCCTAAAAAAGCTGCAATTTTTTGTGATAAATTTTTTCAAGAAATTGCTCTACTGGATAGACCTCTACGTTTCCAATTTTAAGAATGTCTTTTCCTAAATAAAGGCCAAATCCACGCTGAATTTTTTTGTCGGCAATCAATCTGTTAAGTTCAAAGCCATCTTCATTTCTCCATCGGGTCGATGACTTGATCTCAAATCCAATAGGCTTTTTACCTCGAGAAAATATAAAGTCGACCTCAGCCCCCTCATGGGTTCCCCAATAGTAAATTTCAGCACCAAGATCGAAGTAGCGGTTGTAGGCCCTGAGCTCGTTCAAAATAAAACTTTCTAGCAAAAACCCTTTTTCAATTGGCTCCAGGTCTTCTTTGACCAAGTTGTTTAAAGTCCTTACGACGCCGTTGTCAAAAAAATAGAATTTTGGATGTTCGACTTCTTTTGTTCGATACTTCAGGGACAAGGGGTAGACTAAGTCCGCCAACATTGTGTCTTTAAGAATCTGAAAATAGCCTTGCACGGTCGGTCGCTGTACTCCTGCGTCTCTAGCGATTGCTGACATATTTAATTTTTGTCCGTGATGTTGGGCTGCGATTCGCAAAAAACATGCAAATGCACTTAGGTTTTTAACTGCAGCTTGTTGTTGGATTTCTTCTCTTAGGTAAGTTTCAACGTAGGAAATTAAAAATCTTTCTCTCTGCGTATCGTCCTCTGCTGTAATACTCGCTTTTGCACTTCATCGATGATAACCCAAAGTATCTTGGCATCGGCCTCGATCATTTCTCGAAGTAGACGGGGTTTTTGTTGAAGTTTTAAAAAAATATCACTTTTTAAAAGATCAATTCTAAGGCCCTGAGAATAGTTCTGCTTCAGCCAAAATGATTTTCCAACCCCCCTTGGGCCGAAAAGGAAAAAAGAATTTTTTTGTAAAGAAAGAGCTCGTGTATACATAGGCATCAAATTTACCGCAAATTTGATGCCTATGTATACACAAGTAGATTTTCTCGCTTTAGCGCCCGAAGCAGTTGTTCCCGTTTCAGAATGATCTATACGGGGCCTTCGAAATTGTGATTTCCAGCCTAAAGGCTAGTCCAGAACCTACCGATAGGTATTATGCTAAATGAAACAGTTCATAAATTTTCACTCTAATATTCGAATGAGCAAAGCGGGACTACTGGTCGCAGGGATGTTACTTGGCATTGTTTTGTCGGGTTGCACGAATGGGGTGCCAAAGGTCACCTGTAAGGGCGATGGTGGGGCTGAGTGTTCGCTGAAATCGTCGGATCTTGGCGTTGAAGTAAAGGACGCCAATCCCAAATATGGAAATAGCTCGTCCCAATTTGAGCTTGCTCTTACCTATCCGGTCAGCTCGGAGCTTTCGGTAAACTCTGCATTGATTTCGGTGTTGGCATCGGGCTCGGTTACTTGCACGACCGCTGGTGCCGCTGCGACGGCGACGTCGGGTTCTTTGACGACAATTAGTTTTAAATACTCTGGCTGCGCGGGTGACGGAAATCTAAGTTTAGTCATTCCTGACAGTGCGTTTAAAAAAGACGGAACAAATGTGCAAGTTGCCATTACAGATAGGGCAGCTGCGGCTGTTGATAATACGTTGCCAAGTCTGGCTGTGACGGCACCACTTAATAATGCGTATTTAAATGCTACGACTATGAATTTTAGCGGAACTTGCAGCGATCCTGATGTCGTGGGTGCAATAGTCGGAAGTGTTCAAGTATTTATTGACGGAGCCACCGCACCAGTCACCAGCGTCGCCTGTTCTGCAGCAAAGACCTGGGATGCTGGCGATCTGTTTAGGTCTTTTTCTACAGAGGCCGCACATACAATTACAGTGACCCATAAAGATGCGGCCGGGAATCCGCAAAGTGCAACCATATCAATCGTTAAAGATACCACGGCTCCGACACTTGCCATCGCGGGTCCTGCAATCGCAAGTGGATCCTTAGCAACCAACTTTGTTTGGACAGTGACAACGCCAGAGGCTGTGACCCTAAGCGCTTCAGCCGCCGGGTTGATTTCACTTGGTGGAACAGCAACAAGTGACTGTACATCAAGTATTACTCAAACCAACTCAACCACACTTTCTATAGCTGTCACGGATTGTACCGGATCAGGCACTGTTAATATTGCATTACTGCGTGCCGGCCTTGCGGCTGATGCTGCGGGAAATAATTCAGCAGAGTGGGCAGGAACCTCTGGCGACGCAACTTTGAGCAACACAACTCTATCGGTTACATCTGTGAGCGGGCCCGAAATTCTCAATGGCCGGGCAGCAACAGGTTTTGTTTGGACGGTGACCTATTCTGGCAATGCAACGGTGAATACCGACGCAACGAAAGTAACCCTTGGCGGAACCGCAACTGCGGGTTGTAGCATAGCAATCGCCCAGGGTGCTGGCAATACGGGGATAATCACCGTCACGGGTTGTTCGGGTAATGGAAGTTTGAATATATCGCAATTGGCGTCGGGCTCTGCTAGTGATACATCGGGAAATGCGAATTTGATTTGGGTTGCGGGCTCAAGCAATGCCACTGTCGACAATACAGCGCCAACTGTTTTATCGATTTCAGCGCCGTCACCGACTTCTGGAAACTCTGGAGCAAGTTTTGCCTACACAGTGACATACGATGGCAACGTCACTGTTGTTACCACTTCAACCAATGTTACCACTTCAACCAATGTTACCCTTGGTGGTACGGCGACGGATGGTTGTAGCATAAGCATCGCCCAAGGTGCTGCGAACACGGCTATTGTTACGGTTACAGGATGTACTGGGAATGGAACTCTGAATGTCGCGTCGCTTGCTGCAGGAACAGCGAAGGATGCTGCTTTGAATTCGGCTGGATCATTCTCGACGGCTTCGGCAAGTGCTACAGTGACCAACTTAAGCGTAGTAGCAGCTTACAGCGGCAATGGTTCTAACTGGAATGATTACGTAAAATATGATGGAGCGGATATTTATTCTGCATTGGATGTGGTTTGCGCGGGAAGTGAAGCCGGAGCCATTGGCATGCCTGGCGGCTGCATTCATGGCGGCGAGATGCGAAAAGTCGCGATCACAGGTGTTTCGTCATGTTCAGGCCTGAGTTTGACCGACGCACTAGGCGTTTTTACTTGGCGCTGTGTCGTGAAGGGCGGAACTGCAACCTTTTTTAGCGCCGATTTTCAATCGGGCAAAGGTTTGAGAGATCTGCTTAATTCGTCTTCTTGGAAATCAAATTCAGTGACGCTGGCAGGTGCCGGTGGCGGATCAAGTTCTTCGCTCCAATGGTGGACAAATCCAGTTACTCCGCTGTCTGGCAATGCAAGTGCCACGGCCCTCCATTATCTGAATGTGCCGGGCACGATTTATACGATCATTGCGGATGCCACCACCTACGGATACAAATTTGACACATTTTCAAATAAAATCGGACTGGTTTCGCTGGGCACTGCGAAGTTCTTAATCAATAGTATGGGTACTTCTTCCAATTGCACTTCCACTTCTGGAGACACAACAGCACCAAATCATCGGGCGGTTATCTGCGGAAAAGATGCAAGTTTTATTTGGATTGAAGCTGCTATTGATGGGTTTACAAATGCAGGAACTTTAGCCTATAAAGCACCGACGGCTCTGACGGCCGCTGGAATGAAGTTTTCACGAATTCATCAATCCAGCATGGCCCCAATGCGAACGGATACAGCCTTTCCAGCGGTGAATTTATATAATTCGACATCGAACCTGATATCAAATTCAGATATATTCAAAGCTTCTGCGGGCGTTTCACTTTTAACTGGTTCAAACTACAATATGATTCGAAATCTGCGTGCGGCACAAATTACGGGTACTGGTTTTGGCAGGAATTTTTTAAGAGTCGAAAACAGCTCTTACAATCGATTCTTTAATTTGCAGTTTTCACATCTCTTAAATATATCCGATGCCGACGGTATTTATTTATATGCAGCAAATAGTAATGTGTTCTCGCAAGTTAAGATTTCAAATTTGTTGGGAGATGGAGGTAATGGGAACGGCGTCAATTTGACAGCTTCATCTGTAAATAATATTTTTACTCAACTTTTAGTTTCAGCAGTATCAGGCGCAGGTATGAACTTTAATGGTGCCAGCAATAATCTTATTTCTCAGGTGACTTTTGTGAATAATAAATGGAATGGAATCTTTACGAAGGCGGGTCAGAGTTTTTCCAATAATCTTTTTAACTCTGTTGTCATTGCCAATACAGATAAGGGAGTCCAGTCTGAGGCAACATCTGGCGCGGGAAATGCATTTTACAATCTGGCTTCATTGGACAACGTTGGCTCAGATACTTGTGCCTCCGCGACGATCGATCTAAATGGTTACTATTTATTTCAATCAGGTTCACCATATTATTTATTTTCGGGTTCTCCTACAAGCTATGCAAGGGTTTCTACAACGTCCTTTTTAGGGCAAGTATTCTCAGATGCCACAAATACCGCCGACACCTCTGGTTCGGTGTCTTATCCAGGTGGCCTGTCAACTTTGTTAGGCTTTCTTGATTTCGATAGCTTTTATCGTTTCTGGGGTAATTCGGGTGGCGTACGTGGCCAATGCACTACAGGTACATGTCAAATTTGGGATTCGCGTATTTCAAATAGCGATACCGTTCTAACGGATAGAAGTTTTAATGGTAACGACGCCAATTCAAGTCTGTTTACATTTCCCGGTACGACAAACGCAAGTTGTCCTACTCAGATCAATGGCAATGATACGATTACGGCATCGGCTGGCAGTAAAACTTTTATGAAGAACGCAATTGAGATTACAGATCCGCAGTCCAGTGCCTACGGTCTTGTCGGTAATCACGATGGGCTGTGCGAAAGTAATGAGGCCTGCATCTATACCCCGAATATTGGGGCTTACCAAGGCGAGGGCTCATTGGCCGCTGGTTCATGTGTGACTACAGGAGCGGTTAACGGCGCGACTCTCTATAAGTTTGCTACGACAGCGAACTAAACACTGAAGCCTAAGTTCCTGACTGCATCAAATTACAAATATACCTGATCTCGCCTTCGGTTGATTGTGCGGTAAATTCCCAGTTGCCGTTGGCAAAATCAAAAGGGTCAGAAGATGCTTCGTTGCAAAATAGCTTTGCAGGTCCGTCTGCAGTCACTAGTTCCAGATTGTGGCAGGTGTAAAGGGAAGCTGCGATGGCTTTTCCATTTGTTTCAACTTTAACACTATGTCGGTAATTTAAAGAAATTCGAATTTCAAATTTTGTTGAATCGGATTTGCGCACTTGAACAGAGGTCTGCGCGGTTGCTGCGGATGCATTCAGTGAAATAGAAAAGAAGAGTGGCAAACTTAAAAGACGAAGTAACAGCCTGCTGTATTTTGTTTTCATTGGACCGCCAGAGGGATTTCTTCCAGTGAAAACACTGGGATTCACTATTCGTTTGGTGTTGCCAAGCTAGATCAGCTATTGGTCGTGCAAGACCTCGACTGGATGAATGGTAGATCTAGTTTTGTGCTCGGCTTTAGTCTAGGAAGTAAGCCTACTAAGATCTAGTTTTCAATACCTTGGTCGAGATAAGTATAGGACTATAGTCTAGAACCTATCTGACCATAGTCCAGTTTCGCTGGACTCGACTAAAGGAATGCCAGACCTCGCCGAAAGAATAGCTAAGCAAGATGATCAAAGTCGGAAACGACCAAGCGGGATTAACTCGAGTGACTGCGAGAAAATCTAATTTAAACGCCGTCGTGAAAGATAATGATTACCAACGTGTTCAACCCAAGACGCAACGGATTGCGCACTTGTATTCCCAGCCGTGTAGGTACGACTGGTCACAAGTCTTGAAGGATTCGAAATACTTATGGAGGTTCCCTATGGGAATGAGAATTTCAACAAACGTGGCATCGATCAACGCACAGCGTACGATGGTGAATTCACAAAGAGAGATGTCAAAGAGCTTTGCTCAGTTGTCATCTGGTTCAAGAATCACAAAAGCAGCCGATGATGCTGCGGGCTTGGGGATCAGTGAATCCTTAAAGTCTCAGATACGAAGTTTGTCCCAATCATCACGAAATGCGAATGATGGTATTTCGATGGTGCAAGTGGCAGAAGGCGGCCTTGGCGAAATCTCTAATATTCTAACTCGGATGCGTGAGCTAGGAATCCAGGCCTCTTCAGATACAGTCGGTGAGCGCGAACGTGCCTACATCGATACCGAAGTTCAACAATTAAAAAATGAATCTGAGCGTATCGCAAAAACAACTCGATTTGGTAAAACAAATCTTTTGGATGGAAGTGGTGATAGTTTTGCGATTCAGGTGGGTATCAACAACGATGATTTTGAAGATCGGATCACTTTCAATTCATCAGCCCTAAACGCATCGACGACTAATCTTGGCATCGAGTCCTTAGATTTTACCTCAAAGGGCGGGGCTCAAGAGTCTTTAGATGTTGTCGACAAAGCCCAAGCAATGGTTGCGGGACTTCGCGCTAACCTTGGTGCCTTGCAAAATCGCTTCGGTTCAACCGTCGAGAACTTGGGTGCGCAGCAGGAAAACTTGTCTGCAGCCAATTCCCGAATCCGTGACACAGATATAGCTGCAGCGTCAGCAGAATCGTCTCGGAATAATATTCTTTTACAAGCTTCAACGGCAGTGTTGTCTCAGGCTAACCAAATCCCAAACTTGGCTCTGAAGTTGATCGGCTAGTTAAATATTTTATAAACAAAGGGACATTAGTAGAGAATTCTCTTTGATACTTTTAAGAATTGCAAAGGGGGGGACCTCCTCCCTTCCGGTACCTTCCTACCCAGAGGGGGTTTTTTCTCCTCTGGAGGTATTTAGGACCGTTGATAAGGCGCAGGATGCGCTCAAATGAAGGCTCTACTTGAGTCTAAAAATGATCGAGTCTCGTAAAGAAATAATATCATTTTTTCCGAAGAGAAGATTATGGATATTAAAGGTGCCTTGAACGCAATTATGCCAACGATCCCCCGAGTAAAGGATGTCACTGATAAGACAATCCGGTCGGGATCAACCACAGATCGGGACGGCAACGGGCAACAACAGTACCAAGGCCAAGGGCAAAAGCACGGGCCGATGAGTGAAGAGCAGTTTAAAAAAGCTGTAGATTACATAAAAGGCCTTGAGGCCGTAAAAGAACACAATCTTAGTCTAGAGGTCGCAGAGGTCAACGGAGTGAAGATCGTGATTCTGAAAGAGCCTGACGGCAAAGTGATCCGAAGAATTTATGAAGAAGAACTCTGGACCCTCCAGATTCTAAAGGACGAGTCCCCAAAAAAGGGACAGCTTCTACGCAAAACCGCCTAGCACCGCCAAAATTCCGCCGATCAAACAGCGAAAAACTCGACTGCAATCCCGTCTGGATTACGGATTATTGACTCACGGTTTAATCTTAAATTTGAGAGAATGTATCTAAGTGAGACACGAAGTTTCATTGCAAAACCTGTCAGGAGGACAGATTGCCAGCGATCCGATTCAGTGGAATGGCCAGTGGACTTCCACCCAATATCGTCGATCAGTTGATGGATGCCGAGCGCATTCCAGTGAAAACTATGGAAGTGGCCAAAGCCAAAGACGAAGACAAGCTTAAGCTTATTACTGATCTTGAAAGCAAGATCAACGACGTTACTAAAAATCTGTCTGAGTTAGTTGGCACAAAGGGATTTACAAATACAAAACTACTTTCCGGTGATCCAAGTATCATTGACGGGACCGTGGACCCTGCCAACGCAACAACAGGGCAGTGGCAAATTGAAGTGATGCAATTGGCCCAAAAACCGGGTGCACTGTCCAATGGGTTTCCAGATCGGGACAACACACAAATTGGAACTGGATATTTGAAGTTTAAAACCAACGAAGGAACAAAAGAAGTCTATATCGGTGGCAAAACAAGCACTTTGGATGGCGTCGTTGGCGCTATTAATAATTCCAATATCGGCATGAGGGCTAGTGTTTTGAATGATCGAAAAGACGCCGAAAATCCTTTCAAAATTCTAATTACCGGATTAGCGACGGGCTCGGATAATCAAGTCATGTTCCCATCGGTCTATATGCTAGACGGGGACTCAGACTTTTACTTTGATGCCGCCAAGCAGTCGCAAAATGCGAAAATAAAAGTCGATGGTTTTGAAATGGAAGTTCCAGATAATATTATTAAAGATGTAATTCCAGGGGTCACCTTAGACTTAAAGCAATCTGCGCCTGGGCGTGAAATTCGTGTCGCAGTTAAAGAAGACATGGAAGTCATCAGCGGTAAAATTAAGTCCTTTGTTGAAGCCTACAACGGAGTTTTAACTTTCATTCAAGGCCAAAACAAAATACAAAAGGACAAAGATGGACGACAGCGACTAGGCCCAATGGGTGGAGATGGCATGTTGCGGACCATGGAATCTGGTCTGCGACGACTAATCCAAAGTCCGGTCTACGGTGTGCCATCAGATATCCAACGGGTTGCTGAATTGGGAATAGAGTTTGCGCGGAACGGATCCCTTAATTTCAATGCCGAGAGATTCAATTCCAAATTGCAGGCTAGCCCGCAGAATGTAGCTGGCTTTTTGCGTGGCGATGGCTTCCAGGTTGGCTTTGTGCCTGCGGTGAAACGAGAAGTCTCGGCACTTTTGGACTCTTCGTCAGGTCCGATTTCCAATCGTAAGCGTGGCATTCAGCAAAAGATAGATAGCACAAATCAGCGAATTGAAACCAAAGAACGGCAATTAACCCGTCGGGAAGAGGCCTTGCGACGACAGTTTTCAGACTTAGAGGGGAAGATGTCCAAGTTGCAGCAACAAGGTGCGCAGGTTGGGGCTATAGGCAGTTCTCTTCCTCAGTTTAAGCAGGGCTAATGGATAGTTTTATGCAGCTTAGCTTTAATTCTGAAAAAGACGACCGATACAGAAAGAGACTATGAGCAACCCATATTTGAAGTACAAACAAACCTCAGTGACTAGCGCAAGCCGTGAAAAGCTTTTGCTGATGATGTTTGAAGGGGCGATCAAGTTTACTAAACTTGCAATCAGAGGCGCCGAAGAAAAGAAGGTGCCTGAGCGTTGTGAAAATATTGGTCGAGCATTCGATATTGTTTTGGAATTGAATAACACTTTAGATCACAAAGTGGGCGGGGAAATTTCATCCCAGCTTGAGCAGCTTTATATGTTCGTTACTGATCAATATTCGAAAGCGAATTTGACAGGGGACATAGAGCCTTTAAAGACCGCATTAAAAATTCTTGAGAACCTCTATAAAGGATTTGCCGGGGCCGTCGAGAAAATTAAGAAAGAGTCAGAGAAAACAAAATGATTTAACTATGGAAGCCACGAAATTGGCCAAGGAGGGGCAATGTTGCGAATCATTACTTTACTGAATCAGAAAAATCATTATCTTGAGAAGTTTTATGCCCTCAATGAAACTGAAATCCTAAATTTTGCACAGGACGACTACAGTAATCTGGATCAGTTCTATCATACGCGAGAACAGATTCTAAAGACCATTCGATATGTTGATAGTGAAATTGACGGCGCATCCAAGTTGTTGACCGATGTTTCCATTGAGCTGAGAAAAGAAATTTCGGTAAATATGGAAATTAAAGATCAATATGTCACTCGGATTTTGGCTCAAGACCTTGAAATTCTATCTTGTATTGAGACCGCTAAGTCGGCGATCATCCGTGAGTTGCAAGAAATAAAGCGCACAAAAAAAGCAGTGGGCGGATACAAGTCCCCAACTTTTGTGAAGCGGCTTGATGAAGAAATATGAAAACCACTAGTCAAATAAAAGTAGGAATCGGACCGCGTTTTTTTCGTGGTCTTGTTGTTTGTCTTTGTCTTTGTCTTTGTCTTTGTCTTTGTCTTGGTTTTTTCAGTCTATCGTCATGCAAGAGCGGAAGCTCCAAGCCCAATCCAGAGGCCCCCGCAAGTCCAGGCCTAGTTGGGACTATGCATGAATTGAAGAATTCTTTGAGCCGTCTTTTGCCGGCAATTATTGATCTTGATCAATACAATGACCCTAAAAAACAGGATTTTATTATTGCGGAAGTAAAAAGTCTGGTTTTGTTGTCAAAACAAGTAACACATAGCACTGCTGTCGCCCGCCGCGATCCTAGCATGCGATTTATTTCAAATGCATTTTTAGACGATTTAGAAAAGGCAGAAGAAAGCCTGCTGCTTGGTAAGCGCGAGTACGCCCGTTATAGTCTTTTGAATGTCACAGCCTATTGTATTGAGTGTCACACTCGAACTTCGACCGGTCCAAGTTTTGCGTCACAAGAGTTGGAAAATACTCTTAAGAAAGTTGGACGACTCGAACGGGGGGAATACCTACTGGCAGTCCGTCAGTTTGATCAAGCGTTAGAAGAGTTTATGTCGCTGATAAAGGAAAAACTGATCGAAAGGAATGACTTTTTTGTAGTGGACAAAGCTGTGCGCTATGCGCTTGCGGTTACTGTGAAATTTAAGTCAGACCCAAAAAAATCCTTAGAGATCGTCGACCTCATTGAAAAGAGCGCCTTTGCCCCTTACTACTTGAAACAAAACGCTGCCGGTTGGAAGGCTGCGCTGAAAGAATGGCAGAAAGAAAAAGTAAGCAGCAACTCTGGTCGCAACTCTGGCAGCAATGCCAGCAGCCTTGCCAGCATTAAAGAAAGGCTGGGAAAAGCAGCTGATCTCGTCAAGCAAGGCAGCAGAGGTGGTTTGGATCTGTTCAACAAAAGCGGCGACATCTATTTTCTCAGAGCTCTATCCACTCTGCATTTGCTAATGGAAAGTGAATTGAGCACTAAGCTAAATAAGGACCAGCTAGGCCAGGCCCTTTATCTTATGGGTTTTTGCTATGAAGCAGTTAAAGATCTTTCAATCTCGACCTTGCACGAAAGCTATTACGAGTCCTGCATTGGCGCGGTAGCACATAGTCCATGGTCGAAGAAATGTTATAATCGCCTCGAGGAGTCCCTTTTCTTCGGATTTACAGGCAGCGGCGGGTCCAGAATTCCCGCAGATGTTCAGAAGAAATTAGAAGGCCTACGAAGTCTTGCAAATTAAAATCGCCCATAAAATTCGTGCTGCTGCTGTCAATCCATTGACGGCAATATTGCCAATCAGTCAAGCCCCCGTCTGTTGGCTTCAAGAACTAGGATCCAAGTCTCAATAGATCATTAACCGTGGAAATTTGCAGATGGCACTTTAGTTGCTTTTTCTTCGTCGTGAAGGAGCCAAGCGCTATGCAAAAAGAATCCCTACGAATGTCTAGTTTCGAGCTGAATCAGCCGATTCAAGCAGCCGTTAAGCAGCAAAGTTCAATTAAATTTGAGATCGGTAAGGCCTACCAAGAAAGCGCCACCAGTAAAATCCCGGATCAAGTTTCTGACCCGTCCGCCGAACATGCTTCGACTTTATTAATGAATGCAGACGTTTTAATTCGGTTTGGCGAAATCGACTTGGCTAAGCACCTTGTTCGACAGGCATTGAGTTTCAATTCCCACAATCCAGAAGCCCTTCGTCGTTTAATTACTTGTATGGATCCGAATACGGAAGCGACTCAGCTTATTAAGGTTCATCAAGCTTTGTTGAAAGCTGACTTTGGATTTCAAACATTAGCCAACCTTGGGCATGCCTTCTACAAAGTGGGAAATGATAGCAAAGCTTTTGAAAACTATCGAAAGGCTTTGTCGACATTTACCTATGAAGAAAAAGGACTTTTTGAAGTCTATAAGAACATGGGAAATATTTTAGTCAAAGAAGGCGACTACGATGGCGCTGAAGAGTTCTACAATAAGGCATTCACTTTAAAGGACGACTCTGATGTCTTGCAGGTCAATCTGGGCACACTGGACCTGCAACGCGAAGACAACGAACAGGCACTGGTTAGATTTCGCCGCGCCCTTGAGCTGAATGCAAAGAATGATAAAGCATGGGTCGGTCTTGCTCTTGTCCATAATACGATGGGGGACCATGTATTGGCTCAGGCGAATCTTGAAAATGCCATTGATGTAAACCCTTTTAATCGAACAGCGGTTCAATTGGCCGCAGCGTGGGCGATTCGTGATCACAAGTATGATACGGCAATTTCATATCTTGAGACCTTTCTAAGTCAAGGTGGCTTCGGCTATGAATCCGATGGTAATTTGGCGGGTGGATTTGACGAAGATCTATCACTGGTTCTGGTTCATCTATTTAGTTTGATCGGCCGTCAAGACCTAGCTGCAATTGAAATCGAACGACTGCTGTTGTGGAATCCGCAGCATCCACAAGCGATACTGATTGAAGAGGAGCTCCGTGCCCAAATCCAAAGTTGAATGGAAAGCAATTGCTAAAGATTGCCAGGTTCCCTCGATGGGGGGAATCGCTTTGTGCTCGGGCCGGCAGCCACAAGCCGAGGCCCATCGCTGGATTGAAACCTTGCCAAAGTCTCTGTTTTCGGGAGCACTTTCTGCGGGTTCATACGCAGTTCTTGGATTGGGTGCTGGATTTCATGTTGCCGCACTTGCGGATCGCTATCCAGGAAGCACATTTTTTGTCTTTGATTTTGTCGACGAATTGAAAGCGCATTTTCTGCAAAATTTTTCATTGAAAAAAAATATAGAGATCCTAATTGATCACGAAATTGATCAGTTTCTGACCTCGTTTCGGCCCGAAAGCTTTGTCGCTATTTTAAATTTTCTTCCCGCTTTGCAGTGGCATAGTGCTGAATTTAAAGACTTGAGTATAAAAATTTTTGGTACCCAAACGGCGAACAAAATAATTCTAGACAAGGACAAGCTTGATCCCCGCAAGCAGTTGATCTGGGAAGTTCTCGGGGAGATGATTCGATGAAGGTCTTGGTTGTTTCGCTGCTTAGGGTTGGTGACCTCATTTGTCACAATGAACTCATTGGTCGGGTGGCTAAAGAGCACCCTTTGGCGGAAATCCATGTCTTAAGCAATGACTTTACCCAAGGTGTTGCAGCTTGCCTTCCTTTGGTTAAGAAATGGCATTTTTTTCCTAGGCAGTATTTGCAGGATATTTTAGTTCAGCGTATCCAGCGCCCGGAAAAAGCCGAATTAGTGCTCGAGGAACTGATCCAATCACTCAATGCAGAGAACTTCGATTTGCTACTGAACCTGACTCATAACAAGCAGTCCGTCGTGCTGGTAAGTCAATTGACAGCCAAGGAAAAGCGCGGAAATCAGTTTGGCCTGTCCACAAAATTGGGCCGTCGTTGGTCAGTCTATCTGAATGAAGTTCTGGCGACACAAAAATCTGTTCCATTTCAATTGATCGATGCCCTTTGTGCATCCTTGGGTTTTGCCACCAGTAGTTCCCGTCGACTGCGGCCCGCTGCCGTGGATCGGGTTGGCATTTGCTTTCAAGTTTTAACCTCTGACGCCAAAAAAAATTGGCCGCTTAAAAATTGGGTTGAACTGATTAAAAAAATTAGCTTGGCCTTTCCGAATAAACCATTGAGGGTTCTTTGCGCTCCGCAAGAGCAAGATTTGCTTTCCGCGGCTTTGCAAGACGTCAAAGTTAGCTTAGAGGCCCAAGATTTTGTAAACACACAAAGACTTCTGGCAAAGAGCGAGCTTTTGATTACGGGGGACACCAGTATCCAGCACCTTGCGGCAGGGGTTGGTTGTCCGCTGTTATGCCTGTTTATTGGCAGTGCGGACCCCAGTAAAACAGCCCCCTACTGTGACGATGCTTATATTCTAAAAAGTTTAGAGGTTTGTCAGCCCTGCTGGCATTCAGAAGCCTGCTTTCGCGAAGAGCACTTTTGTGCAAAAAACATAAAGGTTGAAACGGTATTTACCTTGAGTGATTTACTATTGCGCCATCAAACTATCAGCGGATCAGAAACATATGGTGTTGAATTGTATCGCACCCAACTGCGTAGCAATCGTCTGGTTGTTCATTGCCTCAGTTCGCAGGCTCACGAAGTTGGCTCTAGTTTTGAAAGGGAAGTTTGGGCAATGGCGCTCGGTCAAAGCTTTACCCAAGCTGAAGGCGTAGATATTTCCCCAATGGGATTTGCGGCACACCGCTGGTTGGTTGAAAGCCTGGACGACAAAAAAATCCCAAGCAAACTTGTTAGTAAATTTTTAGCCAGTCAGCAAGGGTTGATGGATCAGTACGATGATCGGATCGCTCGCGTTCAAAGCATTATTAGAGAAATTTCTAAAAAATGTTTAGGTAAATCTTCTCCGTCCGTCGCCTTCGAGGTCGATTGTTTAAAAAAGGAAATTGTGGAAATGCAAAATGTTTTTCCTGCCTTCTCTTTTTTCTCTTTGGAACTATGTCTTTTACAGAATCAACTTTCGTTGGTTCACACCAATGCTTTTGTTTTGCTATCAAGGTTAAAACCGGCGTTGGATTTTATTGTGGGTATCGGCGCATTTCGCCGATCTCTAGTTGCTGCAACTGGTATTTATCTTCTTGAAAGGGGAAAGAGCGATGACTCAAGAGAAACTAAAGACCTATCTTGATCCGGCCTTGGCTCGTTTAGAACGCGTGTATAGCGATATTTTAGCTACTCAGGGCTTTACCCAAGATACTGAAAAGCTACTTATTTTAATCGAACTTCTGAAGGAGCAAAGGCCGCATGAAAATTCTAGTCATACAACTAGCGAGACTCGGTGACATATTTATGATGTGGCCGGCCCTTCGCGCAATGCGACGGGCCTATCCAGATGCACAAATCGAAGTTCTGACCCGGGAAAAATTCACCACGGCCTTGAGCGGTTTGGACGCAATAAATAAAGTCCGAATTCTGCCCAGTCGCGACTTGGCAGAGCCTTTGTTTGACGCCAAAATTGATATCAAAGAGGCCTTCGATAGGACCAGTCATTTTGTTGATCAACTGCGAAGTGAAAACTATGATTGGATTTTGAATTTTACTTTCTCACCGATCAGTAGCTATCTGACCCATGCGATCAGTGGGCCAAAGACAAGGGTCTCTGGTTACACCCGGCATGCCGATGGATTTCTTTCTATCCCGGATGATATCAGCGCTTACTTTTACGCACAGGTGGGCGTGAATCGTTCGAATCGATATCATCTTTGCGAAATTTTTGGGACCATGGTTGGAACAGATCTTTTGCCTGAAGACTTCAGAGCTCCGCTATTTTTGGCGGGTCCAATAAATGGTGCGGAAGTCGCAATTCATGTCGGCGCTAGCGAGGCTCATAAGCAGGTCTCGACTGAAAAGTGGATTGCAGTTATCAATCAGTACTTGAAAATCAGCGGTGATCGAATAGTTCTGATTGGCGCCCCCAATGAATGCGGCATTGCTGAGACAATTCTATCCTCAGTGCCAGCCGATCGAGTGCATTCTTTGGTTGGGCGGACTCAAGTCTCAGATTTATTTTCGGTGCTAAGTGGTTGTAAAGTATTGGTCGGTGCTGATAGTGCCCCGATGCATATTGCAACCCTGACGGGAACACCATGTTTGAATTTAAGTTTACAAGGGGTTAACTTTTGGGAAACTGGTCCCCGTGCAAAAGGGTCCTGCGTCATTCGTGTTGGTTCAGAATCCGAGATTGCGGCAGATAAGATTGCACACAATCTTCACAAAATGAGGACCGGAGAAAGACAGGACACCGGAGTTTATACTTGGGTCGAAGGAACTCCTTCGTTCTGGGCGTTAACTTCGCCTGAGGCTGATTTTCAATGGAATCTTTTGAAGTCCATTTACACCGGAGAAAATTTTCCTGCGGCAACGAAAGCTGACTTTATTGATGGAATGGACAAACTGCGCGACATCAACCAACTGATGATCGAGCAAATGCTGCATCTGAAAAAGGGCGGGGAATTAAAGGTGGCCTCTGGTATTATCAACCGAGGAGAAGAAATTATTGCGACAATTGCCAAGCTAGTTCCTGGCTTGGCGATCGTTGTTCGTTGGTATCAGACCGAAAAAGTGCGTTTGGGTCCAGATAGCCAAGAAAATACATTAGAAAAAACACTGTCGATTCATCAGACTCTTGCTAAGGTATGTGAGCTCTATAGGCAGTATGAGGACCTCAAGCAGGTCGGAGAAAAGGAGAGCCCATGAATGCACTCAGCCTTAGTCAAAAACAGATTTTAGAAGGCTATACGGAATGTCAGTCTCTGGGGCAGCTTTTTAAAAAGCTGGAAGATGAACTTTTTGCCCGTGGGCATGTGGTCTGCCAATTTTGTGTCAACGGGATGAATCTGACCGAAGAGGATGAAAAACGCCTATCCACCGCACCCTTGGACGAGGTGCAAAGTTTAGAGGTTGGGTTTCAAGCGCCAAATTCCTTGATCGGTGGGGCTTTGGACAGTTGGTGCCGGGATCTTCCTTTTTTAGTTCAGCATACGGATGAAATGGCAGCCCAGTTTCGCTTTAGCAGCGTCGAAGGCAACTTGCGGGACTTCGTTCAGCTGATCGATGAGTGTCAAATGTTGGTCGACAGTCTTATTGCTATGGACTCGCTGTTAGCGCACAATACTGTGGTTTCCAGCGAGCAATGGAAAAAAACTGAGGCCGGGATGGCGCATGCCATTGGCGAAGCGCTTCAAGCTTTTCAAAAAAAGGATTTCACTCAGTTGGCAGATATCCTAGAGTATGACATAGGCCACAGTTTACAGACATGGCTTGAACTCCTGACCGCAGTGAAGGCAAATCTAAATGTCGCTAGTGATACAGGCCGAAATGAAAACCTTACCGATAGTACTTTGGGCGGGGCCTCCTCCAAATAAAAAGATCGAAGGGCCAAACTTTGAAGTCGTGCATTTCAGCGACAGGGGCACGGCTCTGGCCCAGGTGCAGACCCTTCAGCCCTCGATTGTGGTCTCGGCATTTCCCCATCTTGCCGACGCCGTTGAATTTTTACAGGAAGTATTTCTTAAGTCTCCGCTCAGTATTCGCTTTCTCAAGGTCGTAAATCTGACAGAGTCGGCTTTGCGAAATGGATTTAACCAGGCGCAAGTGATGGCAGTTTTTGAGGATCAGGATTCCCTAGAACGCTATACAAGTCTATTTTACCGTGCCATCGGTGAAAGCACATCTTTGGAAACCGAAAAGCGACTGCTGGGCGAATCTAAACGACAACTTCGGGAATTCGAGTCACTCAATCAAAGCCTAGAGAATATTGTTGAAGAAAGAACTAAACATATTGAGGCCTCTCGGATCGACGAAGAAGCAAAGTTGAATAAAAGTCGAAGTTTTGTTCGCTTTATCAAAGATATGAGCATGGCCCTATCCTTTGAAGAGTATCTGTTAGTTTTACGACGAGAGCTGCGAAAGTTTTCCGGACTAGCAGAGCCCTACTTGATCTATCGTTTGTCGGATCTTGGAACTTCGATTATTCATGTGAATCAAGGGCAATCTGGGCAATTGCTTTTAGCGAAAGACGTTGTTCTATCTGAAAATACGCAAGTTGGTTTTTTTGGCTTAGAAAGATCTTTGGCTAATCATTTTGGTCGCCCATTTATGCGAACCTTGAGCGTTCCTTTGGATATTCAGTTAACCAGGTCCTTCGATGGGCCCACCGCAATGGCTATTTTGGGTGTCGAGCTTTCGCTTCAAGAAAAGGATGCGGCTGCGCTGCTGAATTCTATTGCCGAAAAAACCCAAATATTAAATATCAGCGCCGATCGGCTCTTGCTAGAAAATGAATATCTACGTTCTAGTTACCGCTGGGAAAAAACATTTGATGGTTTGCGCGATCCAATTGCAATTGTCGATATCGATTTCCAGATTTTGCGCGCCAATAAGAAATTCTTCAATCTGGCGGGCAGAAAGAAATGTTACGAGGCCTTTGCCAGTCGTGATTTGCCCTGTGTCGGTTGTCCTTTGGAAAAAAAGGGCAATGATTCGACCGATGCCTTTCAGGTCGCAGTGTCGGGACGGACCTTTGAAGTGCATTCCTATCCAATTAATTTAGGTGGTGGCAATCAGCCGACTAATTTTGTAAATCAGTATGTTGACGTTACAGCAAAGCGCGAGCTTTATCTGCGAATGTTGCAAAGTGAAAAAATCGGAGCCATCGGCCTGCTCGCGGGGAACATCGCCCACGAGCTGAATAATCCGTTAACAGGGTTAAGATCGCTGGCCCAGGTTCTAAGTCGTGAAGTTGAGGACGGTAGTCCGCAATTGGCCGATCTTTTGGAAATAGAAAAGGCCGCAGCTCGATCACAACAGATCATTCGCAATCTACTTGAGTTTTCCACAGGGGAATCCACAGGTAGCTTGCTAGGAAGTTCACCAGAGAAAAAGCTTATCTCCATGGACGAAATCGTACACCGGACCTTGCCGCTTTTAAAAACTGCCATTCGCTCGTATCGATACAATCTGGATTTAGCAACGGCTTCGATCTTAATTTCGGTCGAGCCCCATATGATTCAACAGGTAGTTTTCAATTTGATTAATAATGCCTGCCAAGCAATGCAAGACGCTGGGTTAGAAAAAGGCACGCTATCGGTTGAGACTCGGCACATCCAGTCCGCCAGAACGGTGCAGCTTATTATTCAGGATACGGGCCCTGGTATTCCCAAAGAACTTCAGGAAAAAATTTTTGAGCCTTTCTTTACCACTAAAAAAGAAGGCAAGGGAACCGGCTTGGGTCTAAGTTTGGCAAGACAAATTATCGAAGGCCATGGTGGCACAATTCGCTGCGAGGCTCCTGCCGAAGGTGGTACTCGTTTTATTGTCACGCTACCGATAGGACAGTCCGAATGAAACAAATTCTTATTGTCGACGACGAGCCCTTGGTTCGCCGATCATTGGCTCGCCTTTTTCAAAATGGATACCATACGATCGAGGCCTCGGACGGTCTGACCGGATTCCAGCTGTGGCAAAAGCAAAGTCCCGACATCGTATTTTTGGATGTTTTGATGCCAGGCATGACTGGTCCAGAAATTCTAAAGGAATTGGACCCTGTTCTAAGGTCCAAAGCGAAAGTGATTTTAATTTCTGCATATACCGGCGGTTACAATCTAGAGTCTGCGCGAAGTATTGGAGCTGATCTTTTTATTGCCAAACCATTTGAAGATATTTTTGCCATAAAGAAAATCGTTGAAGATCTTTTTTAGTTTACTGCCTGATTGACGGTCTTACTTACGGATCAGCCGACGGGCTGACTTACTTACGGGTCAATTTTTTAGCAACCTCGATCAAGTTTTTATTTAAATTTACTTCGCAGCAGGCCCGTAGCAATTTCTTCCGTGGAGTTTTCAAGGGGAGCTGAGTTTGCCCGCAGGCACAGATCATTTTTTTCAATTTTGCTGGTAAACCCATGGCTAAGTGAAAAGGCGGCACCGACTTGGTAACAACCGAGCCCGCAGCAATCATACTAAAGGATCCAAGTTCAATTCCGCAGCGAATAATTGCGCCAGCTCCGATCGAGCAGCCGGTGTTTAATATTGTTTCCACAATATTCCAATTTTTGTTTCCAGCCCGAGGATACATATCATTCGTGAAAATGACGTGCGGTCCGATGAAACACCAATCTTTGATTTTAACACCTTTATAAATAGAAACTCCATTTTGAACCCTTGTGCCTTGCCCAAGTTGGACATCGCAATCAACAAAGACATCTTTAGCTAAAGAAACTCCGGACTGAAGAACCGCACCGCTGCGAACATGGCAGAAATGCCAAATCTTAACGTCTTCCTTCAAAGTTACTCCGGCTTCGACGATGGCTGTTGGATGCGTATAAGCTTTCATTGGAAATCTCCCTCTCGGCTTCAGCCTAGGTTCTTGCTTTCAAGTCGTCAATACTCCAATTGATCCGCGACCGACTGCTTGGATATTGTCAGGCCGAGGTAGGTGGTCTAACATCATAAATGATGACCTTTACTTTAGTTCTTCCATTTCACAAAGACATCGAAAAGCTGATACCTACTTTGGCAAGGGTGCAGGTCGAAGGGGAAAAATATGGAATTAGCGAAGTTTTACTTTGCCACAATGGCGCGCCTTTAAGTGTTGATGCCCTAAAAAGACTGCAATCTTTTACTTTTCCAGGCGTGCGAATTTTGCATACGGATGCCAAGGGGATCGGCGCTGGTTACCGCTTGGGTATTGCCAATGCAACGGCAGATTTCGTAATTCTTTCGGCCAGTGATTTGCCGTTTGGTTGGACAGATCTAGAAAGTTTTAAAAAGGTTTCTGATTGTAGTTTTGCAATTGGCTCCAAGGCCCATGCCCAGTCAGAGATTGGCAAGGTCACACTTAAGCGGCGACTGGCTTCAATTTTATTTCTTATTGTGCGCAAGATTCTATTGGGCGAAGAAACACCCGAGGACTCGCAGGGCAGCCTTCTGCTGCGCAAAGAGCTAGCCCAAAGTTTGGTGACCGAGTGTCTTTATGATAATTATCTTTTTTCGTTAGAAATTGCCTCATTGCATCTGCAAAAGGGCGGTCAAGTGGTCGAGGTCTCTGTGGTCCTTGAGAACAATGAAGGCTCGAGTTCAGTTTCATTGCTTCGTGACGGATGGCAGATGCTTAAAGATTTGCTACAGCTTCGTCATCGCTTAGAGAAAATGGAACCTCAATAGATATAGATCTGGAAAGACAAGCAAATGGGCTCAGAGAATAACAAGGGGAAACCTGCTGCCACGGTCAAAAGAGTCACGCCGTACCCCATCGAGACCAAAGTTTTCAAAGTGGAGGGGCAAGCCCCCATAAAGGGTCAAATCTGGAAGCTAACCGACGTCGGTTTTCTGATGAAGGTTGAGTCCATGTACTATTTCAAAGTCACAGAAGAACTGATTGCCGATTTTATTTTGCCAGCATCGAATCACGAGATTAAAGCCGCCTGTAAAGTCGTTAAGACTTACGATATCATGGAACATTTAAGTCGCGATCAAAAGGTCAAACTTTTAACAGTTGAAATGCATTTCTTGCATTTGACGGATGATAATAAGAAGTGGATAGTGGCCTATCTAGAAGGCAGCGGCCAAGCAAAAAAATAATCAGGTGCATACAAGATAGCGGAAATTAATGAGAGTCATCGCAGGAAAATATAAGGGCCAACAACTAGCTTCCTTTTCGGCAGACCACATTCGCCCGACCACCGACCGAGTCAAAGAATCCATGTTTAATATCATCCAAGGTCATTTAGAAGAGGCCCGAGTTGCCGACTTATTTTCGGGGACCGGAAATTTAGGGATTGAGGCCATATCTAGAGGGGCCAAAGAAACCATTTTTGTAGAGAAAAACAGAAAATCTATTCAGATTCTGCAAAAAAATTTGGAAAAGCTAAAAGTTGATGAGCTCTACCAGATCCTGCAAAAAGATGTATTGGCCTATCTAAAAACCTACTCTGGTCAGGCGTTCGATGTAATTTTTGCCGATCCACCTTTTACCCAGGAGATGGCCCACGATGTCATCTTGGCAGCAGATGCAAGTGCTGCTTTCGGGCCGCAAACAGTATTGCTTATTGAATCAGGGCGCCGAGAAAAAGTTTTGGACGACTACCCAACCTTAATACGTTACGATGTTCGTGAGTTCGGCGACAAAGTATTATCATTCTTTCGAAAAAAAGGGTCTGAGTGAAACAGATTGCAGTTTATCCAGGAAGTTTTGACCCGATCACCACTGGCCACGCAGATATTATCGAGCGAGTTTCAAAACTATATGATGAAGTGATTGTATTGATTGCCGATTCTTCACAAAAGTCTTCCCTGTTTTCAATTGAAGAACGTAAGGACTTGGTTAGTAAAAGTCTTTCCCATTTAAAAAATATTAAGATCGAAGTCCATACTGGCTTGACGGTGGACTTCGTTCGCCGGGTTGGAGCAAAAGTTATTGTTCGGGGTCTGCGCGCGGTGGTTGATTTTGAATATGAAATGACAATGTCGAGCATGAATTTGAAATTGGCCCCTGAGATTGAAACGGTTTTGATTTTTGCCAGACCCGAGACCTATTTTATATCTTCCCGCGGCGTCAAAGAGGTCGCACGCCATCATGGTTCATTGGATGGATTGGTTCCGGAAGTCGTAAAAAAACCGCTCATAGAGCGAGTGAAAGGCAAGTAAAGTGCTTTCAAAAATTGCACAAATTTTGAAGCCCTCGCCAACGCTGGCCTTGGCAGCGAAGGCAAAAGAGCTCGCTGCCCAGGGGAAAGACGTGGTCTCACTGACCGTCGGTGAGCCCGACTGGCCAACTTTTAAAGTGGCCGCCAATGCGGGTATTGCGGCGATCGAAAAAGGTCTAACCAAATACACCGCTGCCAGTGGGATTCCCGAGCTTAAAAAAGCTGTCGCCGAGAACACTAATTTTCTTTTGGCGACAAATTATACAGCAAAAGAAGTGGTGATCGGGGCTGGAGCAAAATTTTTAATCTATGCCGCCTTAGCGATGGTCGTTGATCCGGGCGACGAGGTTTTAATACCGTCTCCGTATTGGGTTAGCTATCCGGCGATGGTCGGCCTGGTTGGTGCGACCGCAAAAATTGTAATTTGCAGCAAAGGCGAAAATTTTAAACTAACCGCACCGGCATTGAAGGCCAGCATAACAGCAAAGACAAAAATGCTAATTCTTTGCAGTCCTAGCAATCCGACAGGCTTAGTTTACTCTAAAGCAGAGTTGCATGAGCTTGCCCAGGTTTTGCTTGCGAATCCGCAAGTTCTTATTCTTTCTGACGACATATACTGCCAGTTGATTTTTAACGGCGACAACGTAGCCCCGCATCTGTTGCAAGTGGCGCCCCAGCTCAAGGATCGGCTAATTATTATCAATGGTGCTTCGAAAACATATTCGATGACGGGATGGCGCTTAGGATGGGCCTTAGGTCCAGAAAAAGTGATGTCTATTCTTGGTGATTTTATTTCTCAAACCACGTCGAATGCTTCAAGTATTGCCCAGTATGCTGCCCTAGAAGCCCTGAAAAGTGGCCAGCCGGAATTAAAAATAGCATTGGCCACACTGACGCGAAAAATGAACTGGTGTGTGGATCAGTTTCAGTCATTGAAGCTTTTTAAAGTTATTCCACCGGATGGGGCTTTTTATCTTTGGGTTGATGTCTCTGGATTTTTTGGCAAATCAATTGCGGGCACGAAAATTCAAGCCTCTAAGGATGTTTCACAAATTCTATTGGATAGCTATTTTGTGGCCACTGTTCCCGGAGTTGAGTTTGGTGCTGATTCCTATGTGCGCTTAAGTATTGCGGCCTCGGATAGCGATTTGCAAAAAGCTTTACTGCGTTTTAAGGATTTTGAAAACAGTGCTATTTAGATCAAGACGTAAATACCTCAGATTGGTCGACTTTAAGTCAGCACCAGACGCTGACGGGTATGAATGTCTTTCTTCTGCTTAAATAACGGCTGTCGGTTCGTCTAGTTCGACGGCGAAAAAAGTCCTGGCTCTGGGATTGTTGGCTAATTCTTTCTATACTGTAAATAGGTCTTTAATCCATGCGCGGAGGATTCACTGTGAATTTTTGGATGTTGATCCAAATACTGTTCGATATCGTTTTGCTGTCTGGTGTGATCATGGTTTGGGCCCGACTTTCAAGGCCAGCTAAGGATGATCCGCGCCTAAGCCGCGGCCTGCAGATTTTACAGAGCAAAATTTCGATTCTAGAGGATCTTTCTGACCGAGTTGAAACTCAGGTGCAGCAGCTGAACTCATTGATGGAGCAAAAAGCCAAAGAGGTGCAAAGTCAGTTACTGGCAGCCGATAAACAGATTCAAAAGATTGATGTATCGATGAATAAGAGTCTTGAGGTCGCACAAATTTTTCAGGACAAAATCCCCCACACTGAGATCGTTGAGCGGCAAAACTCTTTGAAATACATCAAGGCCGCCAAACTTGCACATCAAGGATTCAGTGTTGATGAAATCACTGCACAAGTGGATCTCAGTCGCGGGGAAATTGATTTTATCGTTAAGGTCAATCGTGAGCACCTGCAGTTTTCTGAAGAAGCTTTGCCAGAGTGGGCAAAAGCAAATTCGATTTCGCCAGACAAGCTGAACTCGTCCAGCAGCGAGAAGCTAATTCCAACCCCCGAGAGATCTCTTTCGAATCTGGGTCAGAAGTTTCGCTCGGCGCTGGGCGGTGAAAGTATTCAAGAACCAGCACCCAAAGTAATACCTACGGCGCTGGTCTCTGCGGCTCTGGTTACTGCGGCGCCGTTGGCGCCATCGGCGCCAGCCGTTGCACAAAACGTAGCTAAGCCACCAGATACGAAGGGTCTCATTCGCAAAGTGGTTTTTCCTCGAATTGATATGAATCGCGGCTTGGAGTAAGTATGATTCCCGCAGCTGTTTTTCGCAGAGGACAGATTGTTTGGGTGCAGGTTGTTGAGTGCCAGGCCGGTGGGCAGCTATTGGTCAGTTATGAGGGGCAATTGTTATCCGTAAAAAACTCGACGGGCAGAAATTGGATGGGCGGAGAGCGATTGAAATTGAGTGTCCATAGCTTACACCCAACCCTTGAGTTTCGAATTTGCTCTCGTGAGAACAGATCTAACGGTAGCCTGGATCGATTCGTTTAACAAAAAGCCAAAGCCTATTTATTACTAGATTTTACAAACAAAGTGATGTGATGGCGAACCACATTGTCGATTCGAATCGGACCACCTTTGTAGCTCCATTCGACTTCCTGAAAGGCGCCGACTTTGGCTTCCAGAATATGCTCGTCCATCAACGGCGCATTTGATGTCTGGGAAGTCGGAATTGCCGAGGGAACATAATTTGCTGAAATGAAATTGAACTTGATACTGATTTTTCCGGCTTCTCTGAGTGAAAAAATCATGCGGTAGCCGTTGCGAAAAAGCATGAAGTCAGCCACTGTTTTTGCGATGCCATAAATTTTGATACGGCCAATCGGGGAGACCTTCATTTCGTTGAAGGTCGACGAAGCGTCAACAAAAGCATTTTTAAGGTCTTGAAGATATTCTACAGTTTCTTCGACAAGGAAGCGTTCAGGATCTTCTTGCGATGAAAGATCAACCACCCCGGTCTCTTCCATTTGCTCTTCCGATTTTACCAGGTCTTTAATCCAGGACATTTTGTCGGCAATGCGTTCCATCAGTTAGATCCCTCCAAAGACTAGTTTTTAGTCACGGTCGGATCTTGTCAATAGATGCGAACCGTCAATTTGCCTGAAATCCAATTACGAAGTGGCTTTCTTTGGCGTATCGGTTCGGTGCCGAGGCATAAAATCCAAAAAGAGCGGTTATTGGAATATGATAACCTAAAGTTAAGTCAGCCTTTAGCTCAAAGCCCCCACTCCACAAAGTTTCTGAACGATCGATACGCTGGTAAACTAAACTTTCGTTATAAACAAATCCATCAAGCTGAATACCATCGGCGACCACGGCCCCGTGCAGTCGGCGTAAGAAAAAAGGAGTGGTGCCAGCCCCGCGATAGATATAATTGAGTGGAAAGCGGTACTCCAGACTTACATTGTTCAAGGTTTTACCGACGAATTGCCCAGAGCGAAAGCCACGCATTACATATTGCGGTAGGGTCGTATTGGCAAAAACCGGATACTGGAAAGTTGTATCTAGATCGGCAAAAGTGGCAATCCCATCAATGTATTGACCCTGCAGCTTAGCCATCAGTGCATGGCGCTTGGGTAGCCAAGTTGAAAAATATTTTACAAACGAGTAATTCCAAAGATCAAAGCCCTGCCACTCGCCGTTTTTTAGGTATTGGGTGTAGTCAAGGCTTGCACCTTGTCCGGACTCAGGGGAAATCTGAGCTCCGGACATTGAATAATCGCTGTAATTTGCCAGTACTGAAGGGCCCTGATGGTGGGTTGCGAAACCACCAAAACTACGCGATCGCCACATCCAGCCCGCTCCAGCTGAAAGATCTTTAGAAACAGGGGTCAGTTGCCACACGGATTGCAAATTATAGAATTGATCCCGGTACTGAGTTCCAGTGACCAACAGATTGGTGTCGAAGTCCCTCATTTTAGCTGAAATTTCAGGGGTGTTTTGGTTGTTGGTATATAAAAAACTATAACTGCCGCGATGGGCGACGCCATCCCAAAGTCCAACGAAACTGTAGGCATGCTTCATCAGCGGATCAAAAGCTGAAGTCTGGAATGAAAAACTTGTGCCCTCTTTGGTGACGAAAAGATTGGGGAACCAATAACGAGGAATCAAGTAATTCCATGGCGAGTAGTCTTCCGAAGCTGGAATCGGTGTTTCTTCGATCTTTTTGACTTTCTCTTGGTAGCGTTCGGCAAGAAGTGGCGCTATTTTCGGCAGACTTCGGTTCTTTGCAAACCAATTGTCCTGGTTGACCAATGAAATTTTCAAACCGTTGTCCGAAAGTTCGGTAAAATACAGATCCTTGCCATAGGGATCGTAGTCCGCAGTCAGAACCGACGTTAGGGTGTGGGTTACCGCCGAGGCCAACGTGAGGTCTTTGTTCGCTAGATAAATATTGTTGACCCCATTATTACTAGCTGTAAAGAAAAGCCCTTTTTCGCTTAGGAAAGCGAACTTAATTTCTTTAAAGTTAGGCAAGACTTGCGACGTTTTTCTTGTGTTAAGATCAAGGCGCACAGCGAATTCGCGTCCGGCCTTGCGCTCAGAAAAAAGCACCTGGTTTTCGCTCAGAAAAACAGGAAACGAAATTCGTGCCTGCAGCTCGGTTGAATAAACTCGAGTTATTTCTTTGCTTTCAAGATTGAGCAAGCTGAGGTGAGTTCGCCCTGGTTCAAGTTCGACGAAGGCCACCGCTTTGCCACTCGGGGAGACCGCCGGTTCGCGGGCCCGGGCGGCCGTTGTCAGGCGCTCATTTTTTCTGCTTTGCAGATCATACATATAAAGATCAGAAAATTCTTTGAAGCGATTAATGTGGTCCAATTTATCGTAAACAAACTTTTGTGAGTCCGGCAGCCAACTGATACGTTGAATGGTTCCTCCGGGCGGGCCGTCTTCGGATTGTTTTGGGATCGGGCTGCTTAGACTGTCGCCTTCCGTGAAGCGATTCTCGATGCCGTCAACTTTTTGCGAATACTCGAAATGCACTTTCGTATTAGGTCGGTGCAATATTTTGATCGATCGTTTGGCCGTTTCGCTTTTTGAAAGATAGGCCATCGACAAGCCATTGGGACTGATCGACGGAGAAAAGTTTTCTAAACCGTCTAGTTTGATCGGGATAGAGTTCGTCACTTTGGCTTGCTTAAGGACGGCAATTTGGTCGCGGGCTTTGCTACTCACAGTTCGCTTCATTTGTTGCAAGATTTGCGTATAATTAAGGCCGGTATTGTCTTTGACCGGACCATTTAAAAAGAAGGGCATGCGACCGCCATATCGCCAGTGCAGATTTTGCACGATTTCTTTTCCCTTCATTGCGAACATTTCACTCCACATCAAGGAGCCAAATAGATAGGGCCGAGCACCGTAGGGCCAGGTGTGGATCGAGACCTCATTGATTTCAGCAAGACTTAGCTTGTCCAGGCGATCCCCCAGTGAATAGGCGCGCAAAGTTGCATCTTGAAAAACCGATCGAAGGCGACCATGAAGGCTGGTGCGGGTTTCCATTTCTACGGCGACACCCTCAAGCCACCATCTTGGCAGCAACAAATTTGGTGTTATAATCGAGCCCAAAATCGAGCGCAAAATTCGCACCACTCCACGTCGGGGTTCAAAAGAAAGGATGTGGGTGTATTCGTGCATGGTCAGTTCACGGGCCCAGTCCCCATACTCGCCAATGGCTTCCATCGGGCCGGGCAGAACTGGGAAAATAACAATATGGTCATAGGGGATTGGCGTCGCATAGCCGTTGGTCAAATCGGTGCTATCATTTAGAACGACGGTAATACGATCGGGAAACTCTAGAAAATAGAGGGAAAGAACTCGGATATTGTCCTCAAGTCGATGCGCATAGAGCTCAGCAAGCTCCTGATGTTTTGCATCATATACCAAATCAAAGTGTGGAAGTTTCAGAACTTTCCACTGGATGGACGGTTCGACCTGTGCCTGGACAAAAAGCCCGCAGAATAGAAAAGCAAAAAGAAATGTGTATATTTTCATAGTGGGCTGATTGCATCATGGATTCATGGGTTTACAAAGGTTTGACAAACTGTTCTGAGCCTTTAACAATGAAAAACCTGTTATTTGTAACTTCTAAATGGAGGATGAACCCTTGAAACAATCCAATCGCACGCTTTCGGTCTCTTTTTTGGCGCTCACACTAGCTATCTCTTTTGCTCTGACGGCTTGTTCAAGCAAGAAAAAGGTTGATGACGAAGCGACGACTCCTGCTGATAACTCAGGCAGCTCTGACAAGCCACCTGCTATTGATTCCTCTGCGGCTATGAATTTCGATGCGGCAGGCAGCGACAGCGGCAAAATCGACGGGCTTCGAACAGTAAATTTTGATTACGACAAAGCCAGTCTCAATGGCGACTCAAAAAAGAAAATCGAAGGCAACGTGGCTTGGATGAAGAAAAATCCAAAGGTTAATATTCAGATCGAGGGTCACTGTGATTCTCGGGGCACCATCGAATACAACTTGGCACTTGGCGAGCGTCGGGCCCAGTCCGTTAAGAACTACATGGCAGGACTTGGGATTTCGAACAGCCGAATTAGCATTATTAGCTATGGCAAAGAAAAGCCTTTGACCAATGGTGATTCTGATAGTGAACAAAGCAAGAATCGCCGTGCTAACTTTCTTCCTCTTGCTCAGTAACCACGCTAGGTCATGAAGTTAATTGCACATCTGCTCCGGCCAATATGGATTGCACTTTTTGTGGCAACAGCTGTCGGGTGTGTAAGTGCTCCCCCTCCCATCGAAGAATGGACTCTTGCGCGGACCGCCCTCGATGCGGCCCGGGCAGTTGAGTCCGCAAAACATTCACCTGGTAATTGGCATCAAGCAGAAGAATCCTTTCGCCGAGCTCAAATTTTATTTCAGGATAGGGAATATGCCGACGCCCGAGAGCTTTTTATTAAAGCTCGGTTGGCAGCGGAAAGAGCTGAGAATGCGGCCCGACTCATTCGTCATAAAAGTGGAGAGGTATTGTGATTAAAAAAATTATTCAAGCAGCCACCGTTTCTTTTTTTGGTTTTTGCTTATCCGCTTGTCCGCTGACCCGAACTGACGTGCAAGAGGCCGAGCAAAAAAAACAAATTCAAGACAATATGCTGTCTTTGCAAAAAACCACAGCGGATAGCGGAAACAGATTTAGTGAGATCGAATCCGACCTTCGTCATCTGAGTGGAAAAGTTGAAACGTTGGAAGATAGAATCGACAAAGTTTCAAAAGACAAAGACAAGTCCTTGCAAGGGACCAATGAGCTGGTGGCAGATGGAAACAAACGAAATTTAGCACTGCAAGAGGAAGTGACTAAGCTTGCTCAACAAGTGACAGCCCTACAAGCTGAGGTCGCAGCAATGAAGACGGTCCGTGAACCCGTTATTCCGGTCAAAGAAGCTAATGGAAAAAAAGTGGATGCCTTTTCTGCAGCGGATGAACTCTTTAAGGCCGGAGACTTTAAGAAAGCGGCCCTATCCTTTCAAAAATACCGTGAAGCGCAGCCAAAGGGAAAGAAATTTTCAGAAGCTACCTATAAGCTGGGTGTTTGCTTTCAAGAATTGGGAATGAAGGACGAGGCAAAGACCTTCTTTGAAGAAGTTATCGCAAAGTTTTCGCAGTCTCCGGAAGCGAAGAAAGCAAAGTCTAGGCTCAAGAGTCTCAAGTGATCAAAGCGGTCTTAGCTATTGAAACAAGCTGCGACGATACCTCGGTTGCAATTGTTAGTGATGGCGGCTGGGTTCAGGCGGTGGTCTCGGCCAACCAGGATCTTGCGCACTCACCATTCGGGGGCATTGTCCCTGAGATCGCCTGCAGAAACCATTCTTTGAGTTTGTTACCTTTGGTCGATCAGGTCTTTCAGCAAGCACAGAAAAATTGGGATGAAATCGATGGGATCGCCGTTACCGCACGACCGGGTCTAATGGGCGCGTTGATTGTTGGTTTAGTTACGGCCAAAAGTCTTTCTCAAGCTAAAGAAATTCCCTTTATCGGGGTCAACCATCTTGAAGGTCATATTGTTGCTCCACTTTTGCGTGATTCCACCTATCAGCCGCCGGATGATTTTTCCTATCCTTTTTTGGCTTTGGCGGTCAGTGGGGGGCATACAAGTCTTTATCAAATAAATGCTTTTTCAGATTATCAAGTGTTGGGCGCGACCCTAGACGATGCCGCCGGCGAGGCCTTTGACAAATTTGGAAAGTCGTTGGGGCTTGGCTGGCCCGGCGGAGTAAAGGTCGATCAGCATTCACAACTTGGAGATGTAAAAGCCTACGATTTTCCGCGCAGCATGATCAAAGAAGATAGCTATGCAATGAGCTTCTCTGGATTGAAGGCTTCGGGTCAGCGAATGATCGAGAGTTTAGAAAAACATCAAATCGAAAAAGAATTGGCAAATCTTTGTGCCTCCTATCAAGAGGCCATCGTCGATGTATTGCTGGCAAAGCTAGATCGCGCAGTTCATAAAACAAAAATCCAAAAAGCCGTGATCACGGGTGGGGTCAGTGCAAATTCTAGACTGCGCAAACGGGCTCAAGAGTGGGCTCAGAAAAAAAATGTGCAGTTGGTAATTCCGCCCCTTCGCTATTGCACTGACAATGCGGCGATGATTGGCTACGCAGGATTGCTTAGGCTTCAGCGTGGCGAAAAGTCCGAGCTGGATTTAGGCCCTTCGCCAAATTCTTGGCCGACTGATTTCAAAGGCAAGGGAAGATGAAAATTTCGGCAATGGCGTATTTACGTCAAACAATGGAGGCCTTGGGACTTGAGCCAAAAAGATCCTTGGGGCAAAATTTTTTAATCAGTGATCGGATTATTGAAAAAATTATTCTTGCAGTGAAGGGGACAAACTCCGCAAGTGTGATCGAAGTGGGGCCCGGCCTTGGGGCTTTGACTCGTTTTCTGAAAGCTGAACCTTTTCATTTTCAGGTGATCGAGTTGGATCGAAAATTGTGCGAGTATTGGCGGAATCTGGGCCTAGAGGTGACCGAAGCCGATGCCCTGCAAATTGACTGGTCCCAGTTTAATATGCAACGGCCGGCCAGCCTAGTTAGCAACTTACCTTATCAAATTTCTTCCAGCCTAGTGATTGATCGCTGCCTTGATCAGGAACAGATGGATCATATGGTCTTGATGTTTCAGAAAGAAGTGGCTCAGAGAATTCGTGCGCAACAAAAGGATGAATCCTACGGCATGCTTTCGGTGGTTGCGCAAACCTTCTGGGAAATCGAAACCTTGGCTGATGCCAGTTCTCAGGATTTTTATCCGGCACCAAAAGTCGCCAGCCGGGTTCTTTTTTTTCACCGTCGCAAAGAAACCCCAATTGAGGATCGGCGAAGGTATTTAAAATTTATTAAAGGTGCATTTTTGCATCCGCGAAAATTAATGTCCTCAAATTTGCAAGAAGCAACCGGTACTCCTAAAGAAAAGATATTAGAAATTTTCAAAAATCAGAAGTTGGATGAAAAAATTCGCCCGGCCCAACTTAAGGTTTCACAGTTCTGGAGTCTGTATAAATCTTTCTATTCGGCGAATTAAGTTTGAAATGCCCTCTGGCGCGAAGTTTCGTAGGGTCCTATCGTTGACCGGTTTTACGAAAGCGGGTAGTTTGGGGTCATGGGAATCATGATTATTTCCGAAAACCGCAAAGCTTGGCATGACTATTCAATCCTTGAAACATTTGAGGCCGGTTTGGTTTTAACTGGAAGCGAAGTGAAATCAATTCGTGCAAAGCAAGTTCAGCTTAAGGATTCCTTTGTTATTTTTCGCGGGCACGAGGCTTTTTTGCAAAATGCCCATATTTCTGAATACAAGCAATCCAGTTATAACAACCATGAGCCCGAACGATACCGCAAGCTGCTGCTGCGTAAAAGTGAGCTTGCAAAAATCTATACGGCTTTAAGGGAAAAAGGGCTTAGCTGCATTCCATTAAAAATCTACTTCAAAGAAGGCCGAGCCAAAATTGAAATCGCATTAGCTAAGGGCAAAAAAAATCACGATAAAAGGGAAGCACTTAAGAAGCGTGACGTGTCAAATCAGTTGCGACAAACGTTGCAGCGGGATCGACGGTCTTGACCTCTTCCAATAGACCCAGTTGTTCTCTTTTGTTCGAAACCAAGCTTTGCCAAATTTGATAGGCTTCACGGTGTGACGGATCGACCACAATTCGTTGCAGATATTTAAGGTCAGATTCCGCTTGGGTGCGCATCGCCCGATAAAAATAGTTGTAGGTTTCTAACAGACTCCGCAAGTCTTCACTATTGCGTGATTGAAACTCTGGATTTCGCCAGTCGCCTAGGGTTGCTTGCTTCATGTGAATTTCCATTGCATTCAATGGCTGAATTACGGCACGGGTAACCCTGAGTCCGATCCAAAGTCCAAAAAATCCCAAGGCCAAAAAACTAGCAACCATAAAGCCGATAAGCCACCCATACTCACGATCCAAATGAGAAAGCAGCTGGGGCTGAATTTCATAGGCAAGGCGCGAAAATATTTCGTAATTCTGATTTAGAAAATAGACAGTCGGAATGGCAAAAACAAGAAGTGAGCCGACCACTGCGGTGACAAGGAAAAGAGTGTATTTGCCACGAAATGCACGATAAGTCGATCCGGTGATGTTCCTTTGGCGTCGTTCCGATTGGTCTGGGTTGGCCGCGGAAAGATTTCTTGGTTTTTCAAAAAAGCGACGTCCATATGGCATACCGGACTTATCGTTTGTTTGGGCTTTTTCTGAAGCAAACCTATCCTAAAAAGATACAAACTTATCCAAAGTCTAGGAATTGCCGGTCATAGGAGTCGAGCTATTTTTTGCGCGACTCAACATAAGTATTGATGTCATCAGCAAGCCCCGAAAAATAGTCCTTTTTACGGAACTGGATTTTTTCGCGATACTTTCCAGCGGTAAGGGCACTCAGATGTTCTCTAAGCTTGTGGATAGGGCCAGCAACTCGGTTCGACAAATGAAGTCCAAAAAATAGAATAAAGGCCGTGGATAAAATTGTCGTGATGGCGTAAATGTTCGTCATCATACTTTTTTGTTCTTCAATGAATTTAAAGTAAACATGGCCAGCCGGTAGACCAAGCGAGGCACCCCGCTCGACAAATTTATCAATAAAATAGTAATTAGAGGCAAAGTAAATTCCAGCAACTACCAAAGCGATACCTACCGAATAAACAAGGAAGCTAACTTGAAAATCTTTTTCTATAAAAAGTCGAATACGGCGATCAGCTGAATTATTTTCCATGTTGCTAGCTTCTACTGAAGCGCGCCATTTGGCAATCTGAACGGCTGATATTTTTTCGCCAATCTCGCCATTTGTCTAGACCGAGTTTGCACAGGATTTTGCTTCTATGAGAGCTGTAATTCTTAAGCAAAGCCAATCTTGCAAAGCCAATCTTGTTTGTGTTTCTTCGGAAGTAAAACTATCCTGATAGAATGTAGGCTCAGCCAAAGTCGAGGGGGTTCAGTGCTCTATTTTTTTATACTTGTTGCTATATTAGGGTGTGCGTCGCGCCCCGAGACTGACAACACTTACCGCAAGGGTTCAGAGGATCGACCTCTGGTTGATGCAAAGTATTCGCTGACCAAAGATCGCAAAGATATGGAAGAAGCGCGTTCTCAAGTTACCGAAGAGCGCAAAAAGGAAAACGATGAATTAGCATTTATTTTAGGACTAATGACTGAAGTTAAAAAGGCGCCGACGGATATTCGTCAGGGCTTCGATCAGATTTTAAGAAAGAAACGGGATCTTTTTAGTAAGGATATCAATAAAGAACGAGAAGAGTTCACCAAAACTGAAAGAAAAAATCGAGAAAAATTTTTGGCCGAGCAAACCAATGAGCGAAAAAAGTTTGCAAGCGAAAAGCATCCGCGCGATGAGCGCACCGAATTTTTCAAGGATATTGATGCCAAACGTGCGGAATTTTTCTCAGTTTCAAGGGATAAGAGAAGTGACTTCGAAGCCGATGTGACTGAACGTCGAAAGAACTTTGAAGATTATGCTCGAGAAAAGACCAGCGAGTTCAGTCAGGAGCACCGAGCCTACGCAAAGCGTTATGAGGAGTGGAGAAAATCCCGAGAAGAAGAAAAGAAGAAGAAGAAAGAGTCGCCAAACGCAGATTCTGCAGCAACCACAGCCGTTCCTGTAAATGCTCAGACTGGTGCAAAGGATGCGCAAAATGATCTGGACGAAATTGACCGCGTCTTACAGCAGGCAAAAGCCCGCAAGGGAACTGCTCTAGAAAGCGGAGAATGAAGGAAATTGTATTTTACTTTACTAGATTGGGGCTAACGGGGTTCGGTGGTCCGCTTGCCTTAATTGCACAAATGCAAAAGGAATTGGTCGAAGAGCGCAAGTGGATGGCCGCCGATGATTTTCGCCAGGCACTAGGTCTGATTAAGTCAATGCCCGGACCTGCGGCTTCCCAGGTTGCTGTATTTTTGGGGCGCCAACGCTATGGCTTTTGCGGTGGATTTGCGGCAGGAGTCTGCCTGATTCTTCCCGCTTTTTTTCTGATTATTTTGCTTGCTGAATTTTATGATCGCTTGATTCAAATTCTTTGGATTCAGTCGGCATTGCTGGGTATGCAAATCGCCGCCTGTGCGTTGATTCTTCTGGCAATGCGCACACTCAGCCTTTCCTATTTGAAATTGAAAATATTTTGGGTGATGGGCGCTTTTGCCTTTATTCTACTGCACTGGTTTAGAATCAGTGAGCCCCTTGTCATTATTGGTCTTGGCGCTATTTATGCTTTAAGTATTCACTTGAAATCCAAGACCGCAAAAATGGGTTTTTTTCTATTTAGCTTGCCGCTGGTCACTGCGGTTAGCAATCTTGAGAGCCGGTCGGTTTTACAGGAGCTATTTTGGGTTTGCCTAAAGGCTGGTGCCCTGGTTTTTGGTACAGGCTTGGCGATTATTCCGTTTCTAGAGGGTGATTTTGTCGATCGTCTCAATTGGTTAACCCACTCGCAGTTTTTGGATGCCGTCGCTCTTGGGCAGTTGACACCAGGGCCGGTGATTATCACAGTGACATTTATTGGTTACAAACTTGCGGGCTGGTCAGGTGCCATTGTTGCAACCGTAGCTGTTTTCGGTCCTGCCTTTTTTCACATGCTAACTTGGTTTCCGAAACTTGTCAGCTGGATGAAGCGCCAGACTTGGATTTCTAATTTTACCTTAGCGGTGACAGCCGCGGTTGTTGCTTCTATTTTGCACGCAGAGATTTCAATCGTCAGGGACTACAACTGGGTGAAGCTTGCCGCGGTTCTTATCGGGGCGTGGGTCAGTCTTCGATTTAAAATGCCATCGTGGGCAACAATTTTAGGCGGGGCGGTTTTGGGTTCGCTGTTTCTTTAGCGATATTTAGCAAAAAATTCTCGGTAGAGGTCCATCACCAAAGAACCTATTCGATTCTTTTCTTTCTCGCTGAGGTCAACAAATTGAAGTCCGACCCACAGCCGCAGTTTATCAGACTGCTTTTTTTGTAAGTGTTTAATCTTTCCGGTGACGGGGATGGGTTTTCGGTCATTTAAAAAAAGTTCACCTTTTATCTGGTCATCATTCTCAAATTTGGCCTTGCTGCTGTCGATTTCCATTTTGCAGCCCCCGGCGCTGAGATCAAACAGTACGGCACTGCCTTTCAGCAGCTTGCCATTGACACTGGTGAATTCAAATAGCGCGCTAAATTCAGCTGGAATGCGGATCCGATAGTGATCCCTGCGTTGCAAGTGAAAAACATTTTCGGGTATGGACACAACAAGCTCGCCAGCAATAACTTTGTAGTTGGCATCCATAAAATATTTTTCTCCGCCAATAAAAAAACTAAAAATAATTGATCCTGTCTTATCGATGTTTTTCAGAGCGACAGGCAGGATGCAGATCACTTTTTCGCCGTTAAACTCAAATGCTTTTGTGGTATGGACGGACTCAGTACCAGGAATTTTTACTTGAATTTCAAATCTTGACTTGGCCAAGTCTTCTAGCAGTCGCATTTTGTCAGCCGGATCACTGACTCGTTTAAAAAATTGTTGTCCTGTCATAATAAACTTTCTTGTTGCGTTTAGGCTGACTTTTTAAATTTTAAACTCTTTTTTTGCCGAGAACCTTGCGAATACTTCTGGATGGCCTGTTCTTTACGAGACTCCTCTGGGGTTCTTGAGAATATCAGCCGTGTCAGAATCGGAGTCCTTGTCGGGGCAACCGCAGGTGCAGGTGGTTTTGTAAGCTTGCTGGCAGGTAAGTCTTGCGGGGCACGAGACGGAGCTAACTCTCCGATGAAGCCATCGATATCATCAAAGCTAATGGCCGACTCTGCTTCTTGATCGGGATCTTCTAGCTGATCTGAAGCTTGCTGTTGATCTGGAATTGCCGAGCTAGTTTCGGGCGCGTGGCCTGGTGGCTCTTGCTCTGACTCAGCTGTGTTTTTCCGGTAGGTCATCTTGTGACTCATACTGAGACAGCTCCTCCTGATGTTTGCACAGAAATCACCTTTCAATTATAGCAAAAAGTAGGACTCGAAAGCAGACCTCTTGCTCGGGAATCTCACTCTGATTCAGCGGCTACTTATTTATCTCGGAATCGTCCTTATGATCCTTTTCTTGAATGCTTGCGGTAATCGCCACCCCACCTAAAACAACATACCAAAGCAAGAGAATCCAGATCAATAGGGCCGGGATCGCCGCCATGCTGCCATAAAGTTTATTGTAATTAAAGACCGCTTTTGTCAGCCAGCTAAAAATCCGAATTAGAACTCCTAAACCAATGGTGGCAGCCAAAGCTCCATATGCCGCAGACTTTGCAGAAACCAAAATATTTGGCACCGATTTGTAGATCCAAAACAGCAACAGAAATAGGATTGCAAAATTAAGCCCCGATGAGCCATATCCACTGGCCAATGATTGCAAGGCCTTTTGCGAAGAAATTCCGACATAAGCAGCAAGGCCCAATGGTAGAAGAAGAAAAACGGCCCAATAGGAAAAGAATCTTTTAACCACGGACCGCCGCTTGGTAATTCCCCAAACACGATTGATCCCAAATTCCATTTCCTTCAACAGTAGAATCGACGTAACGACTAAAGAACAGGCGCCGATGATCCCGAGTTTGCCTTGGCGGATATGAAGGAAGATTTTCTTTATAACCGCAACGCCTTCGGAGCCTGCCGGGCCCTGAAAATAGTTTAAAACCAAAGCTTCAATTTTGGGATACAGGCTATCAAAGGCGTCAACTTGATTGAGCACAGCCAAGCCCACGGCAAAAAAGGGAATGATCGACATCACGGTTGTAAACGAAAGGGATGCCGCAACCATCTGCAGTTCACCACGCAAAACTTGACGAAGAAATCGACGAAAAGGATTCACATGTTCATTGGACTCGGGGACCATCTTCGGGTCAAGCTTCGGGTACGGCTTTGGGTATGGCTTTGGTTAGAGCTTCGAGTTTGGCGAGGTTTCGGAATTGGCAAAAATCTCGTCTTTAACTATTTGACATAGCTAAGCTTTCCGAATAACTGAGCAGAAGGCTTATTAACATAATATGAGGTATCGATGTCAGCTCATG